>CBFDAW010000030.1:0-11484 GCA_965602865.1 uncultured Thermoplasmata archaeon | reverse complement strand
GCGCAACGGGGGCAGCTCCCCGGTGCTGCTCCTTGATGGCGAGGAGCTTGCGGGGGTGAGATGTGGGTTGGAGTTCCTAAAGGAGTGTAATTCGTGTGTTTCGGCAAAAGAAAATAATCCGATCAAAATCGGTAAAAAAGTGGCGGTAATCGGCGGTGGTAATGTGGCAATCGACTGTGCCCGAAGTGCAAGAAGGCTGGGGGCGGAGAAGGCCTATATCCTTTATAGACGAACCAAATTCGAGATGCCCGCCGATTTGGATGAGCTAAAAGAATGTGAAGCCGAAGGTATTACCATCGAGTATTTGGTTGCACCTACTAGGATAATCGGTGACGAGTCCACGGGTAAGGTCTCAAGCATCGAGTGCCAGCGCACTAAACTGGGCACACCGGATGCATCAGGTCGCCGAAGACCGGTGCCGATTCCAGGATCGGAGTTTTCAATCGATATTGAAACGGTACTTACCGCGATCGGTTTGGAACCGGGGCTAGATTTTCTCACCGAAAAGGACGCTTTTAAATTAACTGAACGCTCCACATTTATAATAAATGAAACCACAGGCGGAACGAATATGGATGGCGTATTCGCCGGCGGCGATGTCGTCAGCGGACCAGCTACTGTAATAAGTGCGATAAATGGCGGTAAGACTGCTGCACTGGGTATTGATGAATATCTAAGCGGAAACCTGGAGAATAACCCGAATATTTACGAGATTCAAGGTGAAGTTCGAACAACAGCAGCCGAGTTACAAAGGTTGCGTAAGAACCGGTCCATGGTCAGCCCTGAGCCCGAACGATATCGTGAACCAACTAAACTGGTTGATGCACTTACAAGGATTACAAATTTCAATGAGGTGGAATTACCTATTTCTCAAGAAGAAGCAGTTGAAGAAGCCAGCAGATGCCTGAGTTGCAGGATGTGCATAGGTTGCGGCGTGTGTCAAGCGGTGTGCCCGCAAAATGCTATTGATTATACAATGCCCGATGAATATATTACGGTCCAAGCCAAAGAAATATCATATTTTCCCAAATTGATCGAAGGAGAATTTCATAATAATGATATGTTAAAGAATTTATACAATAATTCATTGAATGTGCTTGTACCTCGAGAATTAGAATATATGCTGATGCCTTATGGTATTTTTAAGGGTATGATTCAGCGGCCGTTCGACGGTGAGCTACCGAAAAATATCGCGTTCGTAAACTTAATTGAAAAGGAAAACATCTCCGACCAGGAGACTAAGTTTAATAATCTGGATCTGGAGTATATGTTAAAAATGATCGCATATATTAAGAAGAAGTATCCAAACATCAATGTGAAATTATTTACAAATAATACGGAACTCTCCAGTTTCCCTGAAGAATTTGAATATCTAAAAAATGAATTGGTTACATTTGAATATCTGAAGGATAATGTGATTACAGTGATCGAAAATAATTTAAAGATTGCAGAACAGAAAGAGACCAAAGTGTTCGAGATCGAGAATGATGGTGAGAAATATAATTTTGAACTTCTGGTTATTGGTGCAGGGTTGAGGCATGAGGCATGAGTGTATTTGAATAAATATTCTATCTATTTTTCTTTATTTTACTCCTCCTCCTCGTCTTCCTCCTCCAGCGTAGATGTACTCTCTTTTTTACGGTTCATTACCAACACGAGAATCACCAGGACTACAATTATTAGCAATATTACACCTACAATAATTATTAGGAAATCGCCGCCTTCCTCTTTATCTTCTTTTTTCGCGGGGTAACTGGTACTATCCATGGGATTCGTCCCTTTGGCTACCTCTTCTCCATCGGGGGAGCCATCACCATCGGTGTCTTTCAATAATGGGTTAGTTCCCAAGTCGAGTTCATCAATATCTGAAATGCCATCATCATCGTCATCGGTATCGGAAGCATCAGGTGTACCATCACCGTCGGTATCTGTTGGTAGAGTAGATGGGAAATCATTTTCGTCTAAAGGATCCGTACCCGCCTCAAACTCCTCTTGGTCGGTATATCCATCTCCATCATCATCGTCATCCAAGGTATCAATGACTCCGTCACCATCGGTATCTTTTTCTGGTTGTGCGGGTTCGGATTTTGTTGTGAACTGCCATTCGTACTGTAACCAATTATCCGCTAGATCTGCCACAGAGATATTCACGATGTATATCATATCATACTCGAAATCCACTGAAGTTGTATACTTTATCGTCGTATTGGTCTCATCATAAGTGGTTACTCCAGGTATCGCCCTGCAATTCCTAGCTCCTGGTTCGGAAGTAATTACTAATATAAATGACTCGATAGCTATTGGTTCATTGAACGGTATTATTATATCAGTATCTAGAGGTACATTAACCGCATTTGGTTTTGGAATTAATTTATCGATAATTATGGAAGGAGCGGTTTTATCTTCAATTATTGAAATAACACTTATTATTAATGTATCCCCATGGGTGTTACCTGCAAGATCCGTGACTGTAAGACTAATGTAGTATTCACCGGTAAGATTGAATATGAATGAGCTGGTCTTTCCGGATAATATTATAATACTACCACTGTATTCAAATTCCCAGCTATAGTTTGCTATCCCGTAATTATCGGTGGAACCACTTGCATTGAAAGTTACGCTCTCGCCTACCGAGAGGGTTATATCCGCCCCCGCATTTGCCACCGGAGCTTGTGTATCCAGAATAACGGTTTGCAAAGCAGATTCTAAACTGGGGTTCGAGGCGGCATCAATTGCTATTACCTTAATTACATTTTCACCTTCATGGAGGGTAATTTCAACCCAGAACTTACCCTCGGGATCTACCTCGGTTGTATTTGCCAGATTGTCATTATTCCAAACATTGATCGTGACATAGATCTCTGCAGTACCTGTAATGTCGATCGTATTTTTATTCGTGATAGTTGGCAGTTCATCCACAATAGGTACTCCCGGCGCTGTAGCATCCAAGGTGGTATTTGAAGTTTCTGTGATGGTTGAATAATTCGGTGCTTCATCAAATGCTTGGATATAAAAATGGTATGTGACTTTTTCAGCCAATCCCGTAACAGTATAAGAAGTCACACTGGGGCCTACGATATCTATTAAAATGAATGGTCCGGTAACCGAATATTCCTCGGTTTTATTCATTAATATCCGGTACCCCACCAGGTCGGGTTCGGAGCTAGCGTCCCAGGTTAAGTTTATACTGCTCTTTGTGGGGTCTACTGCACGGAAATTGGAAGGAATTGCCGGTGGTACGTCGTCTATTGCTGTACTGCTGGCAGCTGCGGATAGTGCGGATTGTAAGTCTACATTATCCCATGCAGAAAGCTTATAGTAATAAACCGTGCCATTTACCAGACCTTCACTATCAGAATAAGTCATAATAGGATGAGTGATGTTTGCTAAGAATAGCCAGGTGCCGGTTTTGTTCGAATAAAGTGAGTAATTTACTGTGTCGTCAGTATTTAAATCCCACAATATTTGTAATCTATCATGGGTAAGCTCCGGTACCACAGATAAACCCGTTGGTATTGCAGGCGGTGTAATATCCGTTAAATAATAAGATACCGATGAAGAGTTACCTGATGACAAAACATCTCCAGGTACATTATCTATCGCCTCGATCTTGTAAATATATTCGATTTCCTCGTCTAAGTTCTCATGGTGTGTCCAGTTTTGTGGAGGATATACATTACCTAATAGTTCCCATTGACCACCGGTTTTATTAATCCAAATTTGATAATAATCCGTATCAGGGTTAGTAGACCAAGATATATTAAGGTCATGTGTTCCAGGTACACGTGTTACTTTTAAGCCTGATGGTATCGGAGGTGCGGTAATATCATCTGCATTGAAAACTTCGGTGTGTGTACCACCAGTATAAATATCTCCATGTTTTTCTTCCCAAGTCGTATCAACGGTTTTTTTAACGGTCACATTAGTTACATTTTTGAGTTCTTTATCATAATAGTACCATTTGTTTGTAACAATTATATTTTCAATTCTACCGTTTGCATCTGTCACAGGATCAGAACCGCCATAATTGGTGGTACTATAAAACGCGACATCATTATCTTCAATAAGAACATCTGAATTCTGAATCGGTGTAACACTATCTTTATAATATACCTGAACAGTCAGATAATTTTTTATTTGTAAAACCCCACCGCCGTCAAAATTCGTATTGAGACTCGTATAACTACAATTGATCGCACTGGCGTTTCCGTCCTTAGTTACGAGGAAATCTACATTAGATGATATTTTACAATCCATAAAAGTTGCAACGGAGCCCACTAGATATACTCCATATGAACCTGAAGTGAAATTAGAATCAATAACTGTAGTATAATTCGAATATTCGAGTAGAATTCCATAACCAAATGTTTTAAAGGTTTTTACACTCGTGTTTAGTATGGTAGTTCCATTTGAGTTATTGATTAAGTGCATTCCGTATCCGTTTACACCGTACGTAATTATCTCGGTGCCCGTAAAATTGTTAAAAGATGATGAATTTATTTTGATTCCAACCGCATCATCCATCGAAGTATTGATGGTGTTATCTGTAATCTCATTATAATTCGATGAAGTGTTTAGATAAATCCCATGCCCACTCTTGCCTGTGGTATTAATAGAATTCTCGGTTAGATTATTGCCGTTCGAAGCTCGCTCAAGATATATACCGTAACCATCCTGCCCGGATGTATTTATTTTGTTACCCTCAATATCGTTCATAAAAGATTGCGATAGGTAAATGCCAATACCAAGAGTTCCTTTAGTATTTATTCTGTTATCTGTAATATTATTATAAGTAGAGGATTCAATTACGACAATGCCTACCCCCAGGTGCTCTGTCGTATTAATGTTATTATTATTTACATTGTTATTATTCGAAGTTCCACTTAGAAACATGCCAAAACCAAACTGACCAGAGGTGTTAATATTGTTATCGGTTAGATTGTTGTTGTAAGACTTCCAGAGATAGACGCCCCAGCCCTGCGTACCTGTAAGATTTATAGTATTGTTCACTACGGTATTATTATTCCCTGGATCTATTTTAATGCCGTTTGCATTTGTTCCGGAGCTGTTCACGGTATTATTTTCTATTGTATTGTTCGTGGAGCTATCCAGGAAAAAACCGTGCGCGTCTTGACCGGCAGTATGTATGGTATTCCCTACCAGATTATTATATGAAGCTTGGTGTAAATATAATCCATAACCCATATTGCCATAAGTTCTGATATTATTGCCAATAAGTTTTGTTACATTGGAATATTGCTCTAAATAAATACCATGACCACTGCCACTGTGTGTAGTGATGATATTTCCTGTTAGATTGTTATTATTCACGCGATAGTTTAGATATATACCGTAACCGGCCACGCCGGTGGTATTTATTCTATTACCCGATAAATTATTACTATTGGCGTATTGTGTTATGAGTATGCCAAAACCGATGTTGCCCGAAGTATTTATCCGATTGTCAGTTAGATTGTTGTTCGATGACCTATAGATATCAATACCGTATCCCCATAACCCAGAGGTTCTTATTTTGTTCTCGTTTAGAAGATTATTGGAAGATTGGCTAAGATAAATGCCATAACCGTTTTGACCAATAGTATCAATAGTGTTGTTGGTTAGATTATTGCGGTTTGAATGGTCATTTAAGATAATACCCCTTGCATACTGATTTGAAGTGTCTATCCTATTGTCCGTGAGATTGTTATTATTGGAGTTTGTATACAGTCCGATACCGTTAGCATATTGGCCGACGGTGGTTAGAGTGTTATTGCTCAACTCGTTGTTTGAGGATGATACTTCCAGATTAATTCCAAAACCATTCATGCCAGAGGTATTTATAATATTGTTTGTCAAATTATTATTTGAAGATTGTAATAGTTGAATGCCATGAGCATTTTGGCCGGTGGTATTTATTATATTGGCTGTTAAATTATTATTATTGGAAGATTGAATTAGGTGAATGCCAAAACCGTTTTGCTCGGTGGTAATTATATTATTACCCCTAATATTATTGTTCGAAGCCATCCATAGTTGTATACCAGATGCATTACTACCTGTTGTATTTATTATGTTGCCGGTTATGTTGTTATTTAAAGATGCATCTAAAAATATGCCATATGCATTCTCGCCGGTGGTATTTATTCGGTTGTCCATTACATCATTATTCGATGATACATCCATATAAATACCATATCCACTCTGACCCATGGTGGTTATCGTGTTACCCGTTATGTTATTGTTCCCATAGGAAACGGGTACATATATCCCATATTTATCCGTCG
Organism: uncultured Thermoplasmata archaeon; assembly: GCA_965602865.1. Classification (GTDB taxonomy): domain Archaea; phylum Thermoplasmatota; class Penumbrarchaeia; order JAEHCK01; family JAEHCK01; genus CBFDAW01. The sequence continues at coordinate 5,200 of CBFDAW010000030.1, read as the reverse complement.
CCGGACCGGTTGTTGAAATATTGAACCCTGAAACATTTACCCAATTTGCATTGATCTGAACCCCCACATTGGCTCCAGCAGAAAGGTTGGTGTAGACACTACTGTTTCCAATAAGTGTAATTCCATTCGTATTAACAACGATATTCTCATTATAAGTATCATTTTTAACCATAATCGTATCACCTGGATTTGCGGCATCTACAGCTGCCTGAATAGTTTTATAGGTGGAATCGTCACCTACGTAAATTGTAGTTGCTGCAGATGCATAATTATCCTGGTTTATATAGCCCCAGAATAGTCCAAAAGTCGAAACAATTATCAACATAGCCAAAATAAAGGATCTTATTCGCATTCGCCTATTTTTCATGTTTATACCTTCATACCTTTAGATGATTTTAGATAATAGTCTTTATTCAACCTAAATGTTACTCTCTATCGTAAATGTGCATATTAAACCTTTTTATCGTACAAAAAATTATACAATATTTAGTTATTGATAATATTTGATAAGTACCTATATACTTATTGATTTCTAACGTGAAAAAATCCTGGGCAAAAAGATCAATTCCAAAATGAGTTTTCTGTAGAGTGATAAATCCGAAGCACTAATTACGAAATTCTAAACAATTTCTAAATTTTCTTTCTCTTTAGGTTCGGTTAATTTTAACCAATAACGGCTTTCTTTCGATTCTTTCTTAGAAATTTTTATCCTCATTTTAAAGACGAATTCAACTGGTATCGTTGAAATTCCAATAGACTTTATAAAAAAATTAATTAATTAATACTATGCACCCCTACTCTCCCTCGCCTTGGGCCGTAGATTCTTACATCCACATTTACGGCAGCGTTTGGCTCGCGGTGAGTTACGAGCATTGCATTTTAGACAGATCAGTTTATTTAATAATCGTTTTTCAGCCACTGGGAAGCGTGCCATAGTATCAACCTATCAATATTATCATGACTACCCTCACATGAATCGAGATATTTAAGATTTACTGTGGTTTATTATAAAAAATGGATTTGAAAAACAACAAAAACAATATGATAGAAGTTACAATATAGGTAAAAAATCATCGGCGTTGATACTCGAGTTTAAAGGTTATGGACCAAGGGGATACTGAAATGGCAGAAAACGAACAAAAGGAAGTAATAGTGATTGGCAGTGGTGTTGCGGGGATGAACGTGGTATACGAACTAATGAAAGCCGAACTACCAATTAACATTACCTGCATTACTAAAGAAAATAACTACGATTATTCGACCTGCGGAATGCCATATGTTTTAGAGGGTGTGGTGGAAAAATTCGAAGACATAATCTTGCATAAACCCGAATTTTTTAATAGAGAGGATGTCAAATTATTAATTAATACGGAAGCCACGGATCTGGATTTTGACAATAACCTGGTGACTGTTACAAATAACGAGGGTATTGTTAAAAAATTAACTTACGATTATCTGGTTCTTGCCGTGGGTCGCGTACCGTACCGCCCGCCCATCCGGGGGATAGACCTAGAGGGCGTGCATACACTGATGATTTATGACCAAGGAAAGAAGCTCCAAGATACGATGGCTAATGTAACAAAAGCCGTGGTGATCGGTGGTGGCGCCATCGGGCTTGAAGTGGCAGTCGCGTTTCATGCGAAAGGTATTGATAGCACGGTGGTCGAGGTTGCACCAACGCTCTTGCCTGTGATGTTGGATTTGGACATGGGTAAAATCGTAGAAGACTGGTTGAGTAATAAGGGAATTAAAATCCATATTAATTCCAAAGTTCAGCAGATAGCGGGTGCCGATCATGTGGAGGGCGTAATCTTAGCGGATGGTACTGAGCTAGACACTGAATTAGTACTTCTTTCAACAGGCATAAGACCAAATATCGAACTTGCCAAGAAAGTGGGACTGGATATCGGCTCAGCAGGTGGGATTATTACCGATGTAAAACAATGTGTTTATAAAAACACACAGTCTTTGGGAAATGTATTTGCTATTGGTGATTGCGTAGAGACAAAGAATATTATCACAGGTCAACCAGTAATTAGCGCGCTAGCTTCCACTGCTATACTACAGGTCAAAACCGTGGTAAATAATATATTAGGTAAATCCGGCGAACACTGGGGCACCGTAAACCCCGCACTCACGACCCTAGCCGGTCTCCAGGTGGGGTCCGTGGGTTTGAATACGCATATGGCAGAACGCCATGGGATTCCATTTAAAGCTGCAACATCGATTGGTAAATCGCAGTCAAGATATATTCCGGGTTGGAAAAATATCCATTTTAAATTTCTAGCCCAAGATGAGATGCTCATTGGTGCTCAAATCATTGGTGAAAAGGATGTGAAAGAGCGGATAAATGCATTAACCTTGGCGATCCGGCAAAAGATTAGTATCAATACATTACTTACAACCGAGCGCTGTTACACGCCACCTTTAGCACTGTTAACCGATCCAATGTTTTCGGCACTGAAGCAGTTGGTTTAATAATCCATTTCCGTGGTAAGATGTCAAAAAATAAGAAGGAACTCATACGAAGTAAAATATATTATGTCGGCACCTCGGTGGGTAATAGGTTTTGGCATAGATATACGGATGATGATTTGTACGAGCGCGGTTTTGGCGAACTCTGGTTAACGCGTAATACTCTCTATTTCAGGCGATATCTGACCTTGAAACCGTTTGCGATTCCTACGAAAGCGATCTTTAAACTCAGTGCGGGCCATATTCATGCCGGTAAGATCTCTCTTTCGCCGGTGATGAAGATTCACTGGACCAAAGATGACCGTGAGCTGGTCTTTGGCTTCTCGATACCCAAGAGGGTTGAAGAGTATATGCGATGGCAGCTTAAGCTACAGAAAGTTGCGAAAGTTAGATTTTGATAATTCAACACAAAACTTCAATAATAAATAGTACATTGAGTCCACCATGTGTTTTTATGATGAGATAATTGAGCTCATATTGGACAATAAGATCAAAACCAAGAATGAGATCCACAATACAAAAGTCGCAATGTGTCGAAAGTATAATCTATCACATGTTCCCCGTGATGCAGACATTCTTGAACATGCCCCCGAAGAATCATATGACATAGTTGAACCTATATTGCGCACCAAGCCCATGCGTACGATCTCGGGTGTAGCGCCGGTTGCCGTGATGACCTCACCGGCGAAATGCCCACATGGTACCTGCGGGTATTGCCCCGGTGGGGTAGACTACGGTTCGGCACAGAGCTATACCGGCTTCGAACCCGCTGCACTAAGGGCAAGTACGTATGATTTTGATCCGTACCTCCAGACCAAGGGCAGGCTGGAACAATTAGCTGCAATCGGTCACCCGACAGATAAAATTGATCTAATAATAATGGGTGGAACGTTTACATCACGACCATCTGAGTTTCAGGAATGGTTCATAAGGGGTTGTATTAATGCACTCAATAATCAGCCGAAATTTGATACCGAGATAAGCTTAGAACAGCTGAAAGAGGACAATGAACACGCCCGCCACCGCTGTATCGGTATGACGATCGAAACACGACCTGATTGGTGCAAAGAGCCGCATGTGGACAAAATCTTGGCATTGTGTGGTACCCGCGTGGAACTGGGGGTGCAAACAGTTTTCGATGATATATTGACCGAAGTGTCCCGTGGGCATACGGTTGAGGATTCCGTAGAAGCCACGCGAATACTCAAGGACGCCGGGCTTAAGGTGTGTTATCATTTGATGCCCGGTCTACCGGGGGCGGATTGGAAGCGCGACTGCGAGATGTTCGATAGAATATTTAATGACCCCTCATTCAGACCGGACATGTTAAAGATCTACCCCACACTGGTGGTCAAGGGCACGGAGCTTTATGAACGCTGGCGAAAAAACAAGTATAAACCATTAGATACAGAGCATGCGGTGGAGTTGATAGTACATTTGAAAACGCACTTGCCGGCTTGGGTCCGGATCCAGCGAATTCAACGCGATATCCCGGTGCAGTATATAGAAGGAGGTGTGGATAAAGGAAACCTACGCCAGCTGGTCCACCGTGCGCTGGAAAAGAACGGAAAAAAATGTAACTGTATCCGTTGCCGCGAGGCAGGTCACCAGGGATTACTTGGCATCGAGCCAGAGATTGACAATATAAAATTACACACAATCAAATATATCGCATCGGAAGGCGACGAGGTGTTCATGTCGTATGAGGATAAGATAAATAATTTGCTTATAGCATTCGCCAGATTACGATTACCCTCCGGGCAGACCCATCGTCAAGAGTTTCACGGGAAATATATGTCCAATATTTCGGACACCGACCGACCCAATACCGCTGTTATCCGTGAGCTCAAGGTGTTTGGACCTATGGTACCATTCAAAGAGCCAAAGGATAGTACTGATAAAATAGCAGCTGGCAAGCGCCTAACCGGCACACGTTCATGGCAACACCAAGGATACGGTCAGTTATTACTTGAAGCGTGCGAACATTATGCTAATGAGCACTGGGACGCCGGTAAATTATTAATCATGAGCGGTGTGGGGGTAAAACAATATTATGCTAAACTTGGTTATCGAAAAGATGGGGTATATATGGGAAAGGAACTATGAATTTAATTTTAAAGAGAGAATTCCATCAGTCTATTGATTGATGGTGGAAATGGAATTCTCTATTTTTTGGTGTAATAGGTGTAATATCAATATTTATAATCAGATAATAAAGTTTTTAAAAAATTTTAATTTAATACTTTAAATAGATAATATAATCCAAGAAATTGAGAATACAACTATTTCATGCGATATAACTGTAGATAATTTATGTATTTTTCTGTGATCTGGAGTGGATTGGTATGATTAAAAGTATTGCTAACACTAAAGCTACTGGAAAGTGTAAAACGAAAGAATTGACGATGATCATCTCAGTAGCAATGGTTGCCATCATTGTGATATTATCGAGCACTTTGGCGATGATTTCACCAAATTGGTTTGATGAAAGAATACAGGATAAAGTTGATCGCGAAGGCGGCGAAGAATCGGTTAAGCTGGTAGAGGATCAACCGGAGGTGGTGAAAGATAGCTATCTTGCAGAATCCGGGTATATGATAGATAGGTATTGTTCTGAGAGTGAAGTTACTGAGCTTCTGGCACATGCTGACCCGGTGTGGACAAGTGGCGAGTGGGAGGCAGCGTTCGAATTCATGATGAGCCATTTCAATGAAGGAACGCAGAC
>CBFDAW010000029.1:0-11599 GCA_965602865.1 uncultured Thermoplasmata archaeon | reverse complement strand
AAATAATGACTATAAAAATCACTATATAAACCAAACAAATAATTCCAAACATACCAAGTGCAAATGCTTCACCTTGCGCGGCGGCAGTCCCGGACAATGCTAGGAATCCTAATAAACTTAAACCTAGAATAAAGAGTCCCCTTTGTAACTTTTGTCCATAACTATTCACCAAGCCCTTTTGTCAAAAAGCGTGCCCGCTTTTCGAAAGATTTTATGGCCTATCGAGTCCATTGAACTTAAAAGTCTCCTAACACATTAAATTCATGAAATATTCTATATAGCTAATAATGAGTGGTGTTATCCAAGTGCTTTTCCCAGCAGCTATCCGAGCAAAACGGACCCGCGTTGCATAATCTTGTACGGGTTACATATTGGTTGCAAAATTTTGGTTTATCTTTGATTATCTTGTTACAGATTATACATTGGATAAGATCTTCTGATTCTTTGGTGTTTTTCCCTTTCAATTTAAGCATGGACCTTTTTTTCCGAAGATCGATGGTCTGTGATCTTTTCTCGGCCCTCTTCTTGGTCGTCCATTCCTTTTTTCGTTTTCCCCAAAACATTGAACCCGGTCCTGATTTGAAATAGATCTGGTTTAAGGTAAATTTAATTTTCATATTTATAATCTTATTGCACAAATATTTTACTATCTCTATCAATTAATAATAAACCCAACCACGCTCACAAAACCAACCGCTAATATTTAATCTTAAACCCACAGGAGCACTTTGCCCTCCCGGGCTTGATCTCCAGCTTTTTCCCGCACTCGGGGCACTTGATCTTTTTCAGGAACTCTTCGAGCCAGACACGCTGTACATCTTCCTCGTCTTCGGTTTTTATCCGTTTTAGCATATCTTTCAGCTTATAATCGGTGGCAAATTGTTCCAGTTTATCAAAGTCCAACCTTTCCAATGAACTTGTACTCTCACGCGCTACTTTGAATTTATTAATCAACGGGACAAAGAATATTCCGCCGATAAACCCGCCAATATGCGCGAAGTGGCCTACTTGATCCTGTTGCCCGGAGGCTGCGATCAGAGTTTCGATACCAAAATATATCCCCGCGATCAACCAAACCGGCCATCTCCGGATCAGAATTAAAGGGAACATAATTTTCTCTTGCGGATACAATGCCACGAACGCTCCCATGATTCCAAATATTGCCACCGAAGCACCCACACCAAAGCTAGCCGGGTCTAGGCCGAACGCTCCGCCGCCAAATAGATCAAATACCGCAGTAAATAAGCTGCCAAATATCCCCGAGATAAAATAAATACTCATGAACACCCAAGGGCCCACCTTCTCTTCAAAGGGTATACCCAGTAACAACAAAAAGACCATGTTCATAATTATATGTAATAAACTCGAATATGAATGTATAAACATGTGTGTAAAGATAGTCGAGATAGAAAATGTGCTAAAAGCTGCAACCGCCGAACCCTTCCCAACCAAGTAATTCGAAGAAAATGCGAAATTTGCCCATATTTCTTTTAATGAAACAATATCGAAATATACACCAAAAAACATGATAAAGAATATTATAAAATTAAAGATCACCAGTATCATGGAGAACATGGCTTTTTTTCGATAGCAAAGCAATGGTCCGAGTGTGATGCATAATATGATCAAAATGAGGATTACCCAGGATACCCAAGAGGTTATATTACCACCTACTGTTAATTAACTTTTGCCAATCACATGGGTGGATAAAAATTACGATTATTTAAAATATCGCTCACAAATCATTCTGTGATATTATCCTCAAGCTCAGTATCATCATGGTCCTTCAGTGCAGGCTCTTCGTAAGTTTCGGCGTGTTCTCGCTTATTTTTTAATTTATGATGTATTAAATCCCGAGCCACCGCACCTATGATCAGTATTAGAGATAAAAGCACAATTACCAGCCATGGGTCGATCATTGTTCTGGTCAAAGCTTCATCATCATCCTTGTCTTCATCCTTCTCGACCTGAGATAGCTCCACCAGGCTTGTAGTGGTAAAGATCACATCTGCCGCCATTCCACGCGTCTCTGCACGAATTCCGAGTTCCAAGGTAAATATTTCATTCTTTTTCGACTGAAGAACTGGGGTATCATTTAATTGGCTTAGATATTCTTCGCTAGGTGCGAACACCGTTAATCGCAGTTCAACCAGCTCGGATAGATTACTATTAACACCGGGTAAGGTTATTTGCTCAAGATCAAGGCAAGCGTTCCAACCAGGCTCAAGACCCGAAATCGAAAGATTTACGAAAAGGGTCTCAGGCTGCGTGTTGATGATGGAGATTACATATTCCGTTGACTCGCCAGAGGTAAGATCTCGCGTGTTGCTATGCAGCACATATACATCAATGAGTTCATTCACGGTTAGGTTCCAGTCATAGTTGAAAATCTCGGTGTAAAAGCGTGCTACTTTTTCGTTTTCTATTATCACCCCCGCCTCTCGGTTATAAAGTACACTACCAGTTGCCCAATTTATACTGGAGATCAAGGTCTTATGACCATCTACGATTATCCCCTTATTATGCACCAAAGTGAGTTCGTTCTTTCCTTCAAAATCTTCAATATAGATCAATTTAGCTACAAGTCGATCCGTAAGACCTTCGGCTCGCGCGATTGAGTTTATGTATTCTACGGTATCATAATTATCCAGCCCCGTGTTATCGGGAGAGGCAAAGGCGGAATCCAATAAAATCTTAACCTGGCACCCGCGCCGAGCCGCATCAATGGCTGCGGACAGGTACAGGTTTTCAATGTTTCGATTCTTTATATCCCAATCGAGATAGCAATTAAGTTGTTCGATATAAACCGAGCGTACGGCAGAGGTTATTAATTCAAGTATCGAGCCGTACTTATTTAAGGTTGTATCCGGTGCGACTACTGGTGTAACCTTGAACTCACCGTTTATCGTTTTACTATCGAACCGTGGTTTATAATTACCACCAACCACCGCCCAACTTACTAAGAAATCTTCAGGCGGCGCGCCATATTTACTATCTGAATCATTGAACGCATAGCTGTCTCTCATCGCCGGGTTCCAATCGTGAAAAAATACCTGTGCGAAACTCAAAGCAAGCTCGGAATTCCGGACCGCAACCCCCCAACCTCGGTTCCCCGCGGTATTATCCACCGGCACCCCGGTAGTTTTCCAGTTCTCGGACATGACTATGGTGGTAAAATTATCGATCACCGCATACTTGGTATGCACGAACCTGTACCTACGATGTATGTCATCCGTTGTCAATGATCTAATAAATCTAACCTCACACCCGTTCTCCGCTAATTGCTGTGCTACAAACCGACCTGAATCGGTTATTCCCCCCACAGGCGCACCATCGAGAAATACTTTGACATCCACACCGCGCATTGAAGCATTGATCAATTTATCCATTAGATATAGGTTATGGAATTGATAAACCGATAAATAAATAGACCCAGAAGCTTTCTCCAGCTCGCCGGATATCGTTTGATAGCTCGAATCCGGCGAGGAAAACACCGTAATGCTGCCCGAATAACTAATCGTATTGAATACGAAATCCGATTGACCGGGGTGATAAACCCTATTATTTTCCCAGTCGCCGGCAGAATTGGTATCCAGAAATTCAGAAGAACTTTGTCCCTGGCTCGGTTCCTGGTTGGGATGTGTTTCAACTCGATTTCGTTTAAGTATCTCACCTTCCGAGAGATTGTAACTGCTTGACCCCACCCAGTGACCGTTGGTATTAAATGGATACGAAATATTATTAAAATCCGAGATATAGGTCGAATTGCCATATACCACCATATCAACGATATGAGAGCCTTCCGAACCAATATCAGAAAATAAATATTCATCTGCTAACACGATCTCATCACCCTTATTCGCCAGCCTAAAATCTCTTGACGAGCTCGAAGACGGATCGATAAGTTCCAGTTGTGGGACATCTGCTCGTGAATCCTCGAAATACTCAAAATCCGGTAAAAAATTATGTTCAATATGGAATGCTGATGCGTTGCGGGTGATATATATCGTATCTTTAGGTAAAAGCCGGGTATTAACCGGGAACACCAAAGTACTTTCATAACCGGCATATTTGGTAAGTTTATCCGTGATAATCCAGCCGCTAATATCTACACTATCATTGGTAGGATTGGAAAGGGCTATATATTCATCTGCATCGTAGGATTGGTAAGTATCTGCATACAATTCGGTTATCAATATTGCACTTTCCGAGTTGTTTGTGGGTACGGGATCATTAATGGATTTAGACACTGACCAGTCATTATTAAATAATTCAGTGTAGAATAGTGCCAAATCGGAATTATCAATAATTACTCCAATTTCACGATTGTTTGAGATCGAGTTATAGTTCCAGTTTATGCTCGAGACAAGTACTTTTTGCTCATCAACAATCACACCTTTATTGTGCACTTTTTCGAGCCCCGTAAGATGGCTCAGGCGTGCTTCCAAGTGCGCAGAAAGACCCTCTATTCTTGCCAGTTCATTGAGGTATTGGATGATATCAAAATTATCTATAATTGAGCTATCGTTCACCTTCCCCGGACCAACATCAGGCTCAATATACCGGCTGTCTAATAGTACCCTAACCTCACAACCACGCCTAGCGGCATCAATAGCGGCTATTAAATATTCATGATAATAATGATTACCGTCCGCCCAGGAAAGATAATAATGCTCATGGTCAGACCAATTAAAGGATAATTGATTAGATGACGTATGTGTTAAAATCCAATCAAAATTACAGTCCATCTGCTGTATATAAACGGACTCTTTGGCGCTTAAAATCATCCCAACGAGCGCGGCATCGGTACGTGCTGTGGTATCGGGAGATATTACTGGCTCTATACTGAACTCTCCGGTGATGGAGTTCACAGTATTCTCCGGTAAAAACTCGGTAATGGGTTCGTACCAGCCCGTTGAATTTGTATGGTTGAGGTCAAAGAATTGCGGCGGTGGACCGTATACTTTGCTTGTCGGGTCATAGTAATGTGTATCATTTTGTAGTTCTGATACCGGTTGCCAATCAGCTTCAAAGACGGTTTTCAAATACTCAGCCACATCTAGGTCGTTTATCACAACACCCCATTCACGATTACCATATGTATTATTCGTTGGTACACCAGATGGTTTCCAGTTACCGCTCATTACGATACTAGTTTCACCATCGATCACCGCGTATTTTGCATGATCATAATTATATCTTTTGAAAATGTTCTTGTTCTTATTATCATTTTTAATATCGCTTAAGAACTTGATCTGTGCCCCGGCATTATACAACTGCGTTAATATATATTTTTGAGTATACTCTTCGTCTTTCTTATAACTCGGATCATCTATGTTTGAAAGATTCCAGCCCAGGGGATTGCCTTCCATTAAGATTCGAAGTGTGACTTTGCGATTTACTGCTCTCAATAAATGTTCTGCCAGCAGCGGGTGCGTGAATTCATAAAGGTTCAAATAAATATAACTTTTAGCACTTTCGAGCTCAGAGGTGATGATTGTAAAACTGGATTCAGGTGAGACGAATGGGATCACCTCACCTGTAAATGTAAATGATTGCGGGTAGAAATCCGATTGACCTATTCCATAGGTTCTCGGGGCTAACCAATCGGCGGCGGAATCGGTATCCAAGAATTTCGTTTGTGTACCTGTGAGAGTACTAAGATCACGCTGGCGTTTTAGTATCTTACCTTCTGAAACTTCGGGTACCGGCGGGCCGTGCCAGTCCGTGGTGCAGCAGGATGCGTCAAACGTGCCGTAGCACATCATGTCTATGATATGTCGATACTTATTACGCAGTAGAACCAGGTCACCAGCGTTCGAAAGACCAGGCCACTTGGTGGGGTTCTCCAGCAGAATCACATTCTTCAATGAACCAATATCACATGCGAGCATTGGTTCAAGCCCGAGCTCATTCAGGAACGCTTCGCCGTCATCGGTAATATAAATGCTAGATTGTGATTCCAGCCAAGTATTATCCGGAATTACCACAGTATCATCCGAATCACTATCCGGATCATCGGTGAGCTGCCAACCTGAAATGTCGATCGCAGTGTTCGTCGGGTTGAATATTTTGATGAATTCATCGGTGTCATAAGCGGTTTTGGTATCGTAATATACTTCAGTTATCAACACCTGTTCATCGAGTGCTGATGGGTCGGTAGGATTGATGTGTATTGTATATTCCAGTCGATTATTGTTCTCATTTGATTCCTCGATCTCATTATCACAGTCCACCACTACGATTAATGTATGATTTCCCTGGAAATTTAAGGTGTCCCAATATATACTCGGGTACTTGTACCCATTGGCATAGATGTAATCATATTCTTTACCACCGAGTAGATGTTCCGAATCGCCGGCATCATAATAAAATTCAACCTTAAACCCGGAGCCATTTAAAATTCCCAAGTTCTTAACAGTCGCTTTTAATTGAATAACTTCACCCTGAAAAATGTCATAGATTGCGGTACTACCATCCACCTCGAACTTAGTGATTTCAAAATCAACCGCGGGAATTATCGTTGTTAATGTAATATTACGGTTCAAATTAACATTTGTTGCAGATACCGAAATATTTATGCTCATCTGGTTTTTGAAAGTGAGATTTGAAGGTGCACTCACGGTTAATGTAATGTTCGTGATAGTATGTGGTGGTAGATTTAATGCGGAATGACTTAACCCTGCACTCCAGCCCGTTGTAGCTTCTGTGCTATTAATAAATAGGTTTAGCATTAGATTGCCGGTGTTGGAAACGGAGATAATATAGTTTGTACTATCCGTGGTGTTTATGTAATGGATATTATCCCCACAGACCACATCCAAACCAATGATTTCATTATTATTCCTTCCCGGCGTGACCTTTGGACCCGAGGCATTTCCCCAGTCCTGTACCGAATTGGTATCTCGACCGTTTAACACCAACCTAATTGTGCAATCCTCATCTGCAATCGGGTTAGGTTTTCCAATATTGTAATCACCGGCAGATGTATTATACCAAGTTCCGTCCCAGGCATAATGCTCTGGTGGTGGGTCGGTGCTGGTACTTTTTCCATAGGCAAGATAATCAATGCATAGCCCACCGCGGTCGGTAAATAATATATCATCACCATCGTTGTTGAGCATCGCTGATGAGCGTCCCATATATAACTTCGCCACACCATCTCCGAAATCCAGCTCATCGGTGCCGGCGGAGGAATGAATCAATATGTATTTTTGCGGCGGAAATATCATGTACGGTAGTGCATCTGTTTTGAAGATGTAATCGACTTCACCGTCTTGGTCGGTTAACTCCCAGTTCGTGATATTAATGGATCTTGTATCGTTATTGAACAGCTCAAGCCATTCAAAATCGGTATCGGAGCCTGCTGGAGCGTACATTAATTCATTGATGACAATTTTCGGAACCACACCGTTTGCGACGCCTGGGGTCGGGTCGTTGAACTCGGTCCAATTACGTTCACCATCCGGTAACCTGCCAATCGAGATATCATCAGAGCTGGAATAGTATGTATAACTATCAAGAATAAAATCAGTGGCATTTAACAGCTCGATCGTATCACCACCGTTATTAAGCGAAAGCGATTGATTGGACCCAAAGGCGAGGTAGAATCCACCGGGTGGTATTGTGGTACCTGGTAAAAAGGTGAACCTCTTGCCGGTTGAATCATTGATACTCCACGAACTGACATCTACTAGTAAAGTGCCGAAATTGACCAGCTCTACCCATTCATCATCGGTAGAGTCATAGACTAGGTCACCATCCCAATCAGAATCCGGGTCCGCCATGAACTCATTGATTACAATGGTTTCTGCAGAACGTGAGCCTTGGTTAATATCATTCGACTGGGCATCAATGTTTAGACAATTATTATTGTAGTTACTGGTAATATTAAAATTACCAACCACAAAAAATAATAGTATAAGTACCCCCCAGGATTTATTCAGCTTCATATATTATCCAATAACGAATATATCTCGGGATATAAAATAATTTCTAATACTTATCTTTTCCTTTTCTCTTCCAAGTACTGCCTGTGCTCGATGTTCTCCAAAAAGGATAGGGCATATGCCGTGGAGCGCGTTAGTTTACCATCCCATTTACTGCGAACAACGCCTGACCACATCATTAATGGGAATGAAATTGGTATAAAAAACCAAAAAATTCTACCAAACCAGTTATTAATGAAATTTACTGCATCTACCCCCAGAGAAGTGTTAATAATATTCATTTCTGCTAAATTTATAAATAATTCTTCAAATGCTAAAATAAATACTGAGCTAAAGAATAATATTTGCCAAAAATAGTTCATTATTTTCCATGCCTTCGTTTTTCCTTCGTTGAATCTTATAGTTTGAATATGATTTTTATATTTTTTTTGTTCCATAGGGTTCATATGTAGTCTCTTACCAAACGCCATAACTTCATCTGAATCGCCCATTCTATTCCTCCTGAGCTCATTTGAAAATAATCCGGATAACTTTAATTTCCGCTAATTGATCCTCTCAATTTCTTCTGAAATCCTCAAATTTTCTCACAGCGCAATAATTTATACCACTTTCTAACGAAAGTTAATTTTCTGTATACTATTAGCTCTTATCATATTTAGATTTATTGGGGCGGGTAGTTTGAATAGAATTAAATTATGCTGAAAAGAATAAAAGAGCGAGGTGTGAGGTTTGAGTACACTTCGAATCTTATCTAAAATCAATCGTTTGAGGTGAGAGGAGTTTATCATTAATATATCAACTGGTCATCCCTCCTCACACCTCAAGAGCGAACGACCAAAGGGAGTGAGCGTACTCTCACCTCAAACTTATTATCTAACTGGTTAGCGCATTTATAACATAATCTTGTGAAAACCTGTGCCATAACGGCACATGCCCACTTTGTTGACATCCACCAGACTACTAATCAACTATTAATATTAATGTTCCACAACACTTAAATAAATTAAAAAATTTGTTCCACAATCTATTTTAATCATTAGTGGAGTTCTTGATTTCAGAATAATCATTGGGGTTTATGCATGAAAAAAGAGTTCGTCTTCGTAATTGTTTTCTTATTATTTTTTAGCACGTGGGTAGTTAATTCTGAGAAAATAGAGGTTGAGGAAAAAGAGTTGAATTCTGCACCTATTCTTCAAGCAGATTTAAAATGTCTGGGAGATAATTGTTTCACCCTTAATAAAGGTCAGGTATCCGAGCACGAGGTAGTTTTTCATTCACAGAATGCATATTTTACAGCTACTGGTGTGATCTTTCGTGTCTTAGGAATAGTGGAACCAACAAAACCTGATGAGAATTTCTTGAACCCTGTATATGATAAGCCAACACCTCAAAAAATGCATATTTATAAGATGAATTTTGTCGAGGCAAATCCCGTCATTCCAATTGGTTTAAAGAGAATGGCACATAATAGCAATTTCTTTTTTGGTAATGAATCATCGAAATGGTGCAGTGATGTCCCAAATTTTTATGAGATAATATATGAGAATTTGTATGATAATATTGATTTATTGTATAAGGTTGTGCCTGAGGGGATCAAATACGAGTTCATTGTTCATCCTGGTGGAAATGTAGAAGATATTCGCTTAGAGTATGAAGGTGCCGAAATTTCTTCCGATGGTAAGGATTTGTATATCGAAACATCTGTGGGAATTGTTATTGATGGCGGACTCTATGTTTATCAACTAATAAATAATGAAGAACGACCGGTAGACTCAAGGATTGTAATAAATAATAATGTGATTAAATATAAGATTAATTATAATCCAGAATTTAATTTGATAATCGATCCATTGGTATATTCTACCTATGTTGGCGGATCCAAAGATGATAGTGCAAGTGATATTGCATCAGATAACCAGGGTAATGCATTAATAACCGGGATGACTAATTCTACAGATTTCCCAACAACCCCAGGAGTGTATAATACTACTTATAACGGTGTTCGAAGCAAAAGGGATGTATATGTTTTCAAATTAAATAATAAAGGTACTGGGTTGTTATATTCAACTTACATCGGTGGAAGTGACGGCGTAGACCGTGGATCAGAAATTGAAGTTGATGATTTTGGAAACGCGTATGTAATGGGAGATACACAGTCTTCAGATTTCCCGGTAACTCAAGGAGCGTTTGATACTTGTTTTAACAGTACTTGGGATGCCTTTATACTAAAGTTAAATCAAAACGGCTCAAAACTCGTATATTCAACCTTCATCGGTGGTGAAGGTCAGGAGGTGTGCGGAGATATTGAAATAGATACAGTGGGAAATGTATATCTAACAGGTTTCGTGAACTATCATGATTTTCCGATCACGGCTGGGGCATACGATAGATCATTCAATGGTTTTTGGGATTGCTTTCTACTAAAATTAAACCAAAAAGGTTCGGCACTTATTTATTCCACGTTTTTTGGTAGCCCGGAATGGGAACATCCCTCAGATCTTGCAATCGATTCATCAGGGAATACTTATGTCACTGGAGTTACTAATTCGTCTAATTTCCCGACAACACCAAATGTATATGATCGAACTTACAACGGTAATGGTCTGGGAGGAGAAACTGATGTATTCGTCCTCAAGTTCAACCAAGCTGGCAGCACGCTACTGTATTCAACATTTATAGGTGGAAATAAATGGGATTACGGTTTAGGGATTACATTGGATAATAATAATAACGCTTATGTTACGGGGTATACTAACTCTTCAGATTTCCACACCACGCCTGGTGCATATAAAGAAAACAACTCAGGTATGGATGCTTATGTTCTTAAGCTCAACCACAATGGCTCCAAACTTCTTTACTCAACCTTAGTAGGTGGAGCTGGTTCTGATTGGGGATGTGATATTACCTTAGATTCAGAGAATAATGCATTTGTGTCAGGAGGTACATCTTCGTTAGATTATCCTACAACCTCAAACGCGTATGATCCTTCATATAATGGTAATGTAGACTCTATTATCTTCAAACTCAACTCGAATGCTTCGAAACTACTTTACTCCACATATATAGGTGGAAGTGAGTTTGAAAAAAGTGGAGGCTTTGAGATGGACTGTCTGGGAAATGTTTATATCGTCGGGACAACAAATTCTTCTGATTTTCCAACAACACCTATGGCTTTTGATATAACATATAATGGAGAATCTGGATCACCTGCGATTATACGGAATGACATTTTTGTTACCAAAATGAAACTCATTAATGTTGAAAATGAAATTATCAGCTTAGCTCTGCTTAAAGATAATGAACCGGTTACTACGGTTTACGCTAATTATTCACAATACACTTTTCGAATCAATGTTACAACTGAATATTCTTTGACAAATTTGGGACTTCTAGATTTAATCCTCGATTCTCTAGGGTCAGATATAGAACTATCCTGGGATCGGTCCACATCAGTGTTCTCAGAGGTTAATGACCCATTCAATTATGTGACCTTAAATTCATCCAGCAGTGCACAAAAAGTGGGTTTGGACCAATGGACGATCTATTTTAATTTAACTTTTAATTGGAATTATCCTAATGACAATTTCAATGATGTACAAGTTCAAGCAATGCATATTGATTTACCGTCTGCATGGTTAAATGTTACTAAT
>CBFDAW010000028.1:0-11746 GCA_965602865.1 uncultured Thermoplasmata archaeon | reverse complement strand
TCATTCATCAAATTGATATAATGCTTACTTTGCATTCGTGCAACAAGCTATTATAATATTACTTTCTCCTAATATATTGTATGAACTTTGACAGTAAAAACCTTTCCCCACAAGAGCCACAAGCCATGATTGGGAAACTCCACGAAGAATTGAAACTCAGAAAATATTCAGTTCAAGAGCCTGCCCGAGTAATCGGTTTTCTCAACCTTTTTCTGCATAAGATGGTATGTCATCACTGAAAAAGCCCTACTTTTTAGGAGCGAAATGGTCATCTATGCAATCGGGATTTATTTCTCGGGCAGGCTCTCAAACCAGTAAATTATATACTTCCATCATTGAACGATTCCTAAGATATAATAAATCTCCAAGAGAATTCTTATTGTTGAGATCTGATAAAAGCAGATCGACCTTGAGGGTATATTATTTCGCCCTGAAATTCTTTTTTGAAAATGTTCTGGATGAAAAGTTTGAGGATAAATTACCATTAATAAAAAATCAATTAAAAAAAGCATCCATATCTATTATGTTAAATATTTCTGAAGGTTATGCAAGAAAATCTAATCGTGAATTTAGACATTTTTTAGATTATGCTCATGGCTCTTGTGCTGAGGTTCAATCAGCAATGTATATCGCTCTTGACCAAAAATATATATCACAACAGCAATTTGAACATGTATATAAACAAACTGAAGAGATTTCAAAAATGATCACCAGTTTTTCTATTTATTTGCGTAATAAAATTGCTCAGCAAAAATCCAAATAACTCTCACACTCCCAAACCCACACACTCCCCTCACAGCTCATTAAACATCCTTTTTCCCATTATTAATTCTTCGAGAACCTTCCCCAGCTCTTTTATCTTCACCCGCACCTGATCATGAGTATCCCTATCGCGAATTGTTACCGCATGGTCGGTTTTACTGTCGTAATCCACGGTTACACAAAAAGGTGTCCCGACCTCATCCATACGCGCATACCTGCGGCCAATCGAGCCCGATTCGTCATGATATGTTGAGATATTTTGCTCGCGTAAGGTGGTATTGATTCTAGCGGCGATCTTATCCAAACCGTCTTTCGGCATCAACGGAAACACACCTACCTTAACAGGTGCAATCCAAGGTGGGAATGTCAAAACACGGTAAGTCTCTTCTTTATTTCTCTCTTGCTCGTCTCCACCACCTTCTACATCGGCAGGTGGCTCTAGTTCTTGGTACGAGTGTTCGAAAAGTGTATAAAAAATACGGTCTATACCAAATGAAGGCTCGAGTACATTGGGGATAATTCGCTCGCCTGAGACTTTTTCGTGAACGGTATCAAGATAAAAGCATGAATCTGGTACCGTCAATTCTTTACCATCTACAGTCACTTTTACCGTTTCTTGACCCTTTATTTGACCCACGGGGGTCGCTTCAAGAGCGGCTTTGACTTTGCCGGCGGCGCCCTTAAACAACGGTCCTAAGGACTTCATGTCAACCTTAATGGTTTCCACATCGCGTTCTATTGGTTCATCGAATGGAACATATGCTGTTAGCTCCTGACCGGTTGTAGTAATATGAGCTTTAAGATCATATGCTGAGCGATCAGCTATACCAACTATCTCCAACCAGTTAAAAGATGTTAACGCTTCTGCATCCCAACATTCGTTTGCATAATGTGCCATCTCACTTGGCTGATGCTTTCGGAAGCGTAACTTATTCGGATCCAGCCCAACCAGTGACAAGAATCTTTTTGTCAAACCTATAAAATACGCCATTATTTCGCTATTTATAATTTGTTGTTCTATAGCTTTAGCTAAGGTTACTTTAAGCTCTTTCCCGGGTTCAGGTACGAGAAGCACTTCTTCGGAGCTTAGCGTGTGAAGCTTTTCAAATTTATTATCGTTTGGATTAAAAAAATATTCCAGCTCAGCCATTGTCATTTCACGCAACCTAATTATCCCTTGCCTGGGCGAGATCTCATTTCGAAAGCCTTTGCCTATTTGAGCCACACCGAAGGGTAATTTATCCCTAAAGTAACGATATAAATAGTTAAAATTCACAAAAATCCCTTGAGCGGTTTCCGGCCGAAGATATCCATGCCGTGGATTACCTAAACCGATCTTGGTCTCGAACATCAGGTTTACCGGCTTTGGGGCGCTTAATTCACTTCTGCAATCCGGGCAAGTAATTTCATTCTCCACGAGTGTTTTTTGAAGTTCTTCTATCTCCAGATTATATGCATTTATATTTAAATCCTCCAATAAATGGTCCGCCCGAAATACAGCCATGCACTTCGTACACTGTACCATAAAATCTTTGAACTCATCAACATGTCCCGATGCTTTGAATACCTCCTCCGGTGTAATATCTGGTGTTACAATCTCCGCACATGTCTCCCCAAACACAAAATACCGGCGCCAGAGGTTAATTATATTGTCTCGTAATAAAGTACCTAATGGCCCATAATCATAAAATCCCGCCACACCACCATATATCTCATAAGCGGGCCATAAAAAACCCCGACGCTTTGCAATGCCAAGGATCGTTGATGCATCAAATTTTTTCTCATTCTTTGTGTCGACCATTATTAACCATCCATTTGGACCTCAAGTGCTGATCCATTCATTTACTCAGCGTTTCCAAAATGTTGTGCCTATATTGATTAATTTAATGTTTTCAGGTCTGATTCCATTAACTATTGTGATTTCTGGTTTTGATTGAGGTATTTCCAGAACTATAAAATTACTTTGTGTCCCTGGAGCTAAACTAATATAATCTTTGGGATTTAAAATTTTCTTAAGGTTTATGGTAAGTGTCTTTAGCATAGTATCTGGAGCTACCTTACCGAACCGGTTTGCAAGCTTAAAACCCACTTTAAGCTCTTCAAATAAATTTGGTGTGTTAAGCATTGCGTTATCTGTACCTAATACTAATGTTAAGCCTCTTTTGAGCATATTCGGTATGTTTGGAGGATTCTTAAAAAATAGGTTACTCCTCGGGCACAATACCACCGGTATCTCCAGGTCGGATAATGTTTCGAAATCAGTATCTCTGCCATGGGTCATATGCACTAGAAAATCCGGTTTTAATTCCAGAATTTTATCCATGTCTTCATGTGTACGTTCACATGCATGTAATGCAAAAAGCTTGCCATATTGTTTCGTAGTCCTGACTACTTTCTCAAGGTCAGAATATTCCCAATCTGAGATACTGCTTAACCCCACTCCGTCTACTTTTGGTAATAGTTTTGAGAGTTCTGCCTTTGAATATGTTAGTTCCTTAGGCCTACCCATTACTATTTTCTTAACTGGTAAATCTGCAACTGCATGGTTTAAAAGTTCAATGCCAGTTATTCCTTCCTCTCGGAAATCAATGAATGTCACGGTACCCGTATTTAACATCTCTAATACTGACTGGTGCATTGCTTTCATTAAATCCTCTGCTTTGCTTTCACGAAGAATTTTGAATTTTAACCCGTTTGGAGGTGTAACCAATGATTCCAAGTCAGTATCTAAATTACGTCCGTAAGCTATTGCATCACCGAGATGCGTATGACTATTAGTAAAAAGCGGTAATATAACACCTTTTGCTATTGATTTATTATGTTCCGGATATTGCCCGCGACCAATTTTTTTAATTTCGCCATCTTCGAACTCCAGGTAACCGTTTATAAATCCAGATTCCTGATAGATCGTTCCTTCTATATGGGGCATTGAATCAAACTTCCAATTACTTTTACATATATACCAACTAAATAATGTGCATTTTCTGTATATTGGAAAGATATTTAAATATAAGTAAATACTGTATCGTGGTTGTTATTTAGTAAAAAAAAAGAAGTTAATAAAAAGATTTTTAATCTTCAATTAATAGTTATTCGTAACGAAATATTTAATATTAACATATTGTATTTCCCCGCGATGAATTAGGGAGGTAGAAAGATGCCAGCAATCGTGAATACAGAAAAATGTGACGCATGTGGTACCTGTGTAGATGAATGCCCGGTAGAAGCAATAACACTTAATGACCATGCAAAGGTAAATGCCGATGAATGTACAGAATGTGGTACATGTGTAGAAGTATGCCCAAACGATGCAATTACTTTAGAAGAATAAACGATATGAGAATCCTCGCCCAAGCATTAGCTTCGATTTATAAATTTATTTAAAACCACTTACTTCTCTTCCGTCTACGATTAATCGTTATAATTCGGAGAAGAATCATAATTTTCAACTATATTTTCATATGAATTTTTTATCTATCTGACGATTTTAAAATATATTTTCATTCTCTATTTGTTTTTCATCAACAAGTAGATATACTATGCTTTTTATATGAAAAAGAAAATAATGAATTAAAGATTTATTAAATATATTTACTTATTATATATAAAGAAATCATTCGAATTTACCTAAGAACTGAACCCCTCAAGTTAAACACGGTGAGAAAACATAGGTCAATTGTTGGATTGAGGGGTTAGACAAATTAATATTAGGGAAATCTATTACCAATTACATTTTAAGTAGGATAATTAAAAAAAAATTGAAATATGAAATTATTTATATTAAACTTCAAAATAATAAAACCAACCGAGGGAGCAATGTTTGACCTTGCAGGATGATTCTGAAAAAAAAGAAAAGGATACTTCTGAAACAGAACCACGAAATATCCCGGAACCTAGTGGTACATTTAAGAAAGTAAAAGTCATGACAATAAAAAATAGATCTTGTAAGCACTGTAACACCCCAATTACTGACAATAATAAGATATTGAAATGTAAAGAATGCGGGTTAGATTTTTGCGAACAGTGTGAAAAACAAATTTTAAAAGAAGAAACATTTTATGATGGTTATGATAACCGTCAATTGCATTCTGATTATCCACTATGTGAAAATTGTTATCAAATTAATTTAAACAAACAAAAAGAGCTACATACTATGCATCGTCGATTTCTTCAGCTTCGTGAGACCTTACCAGCTGAGCCGGAAGTTTGGTTTTCTACTGCTGAACGTTTTATGGATTCTGAGTTATTCAACCTAGCAAGGTTGTGTTATAACGAAGCTATAAATATTGATGAAAATATTGCTAATAAAGTATCGAAAGCCTGGGGATGGGCGGGGGTAAAATTATTAAAAGAATTACGGTATCAAGATGCACTGGAATGTTTTGATGAGGCTTTGTCTTTAAACGAGAATTCAGAAAGCTGTTGGCTAAATAGAAGCGAATGTTTAGAACACATTGAAAGATTCAGTGATGCCATAGTGTCATTAGATAAAATTCTACAAAAAAACCCGAATAATCTAGAGGTTTTATGTCGAAAGGGGTTATTGTTAGCAAAAATGAACGATCCCAATAGTTCACGAAAATGTTTCATAAAAGCGGTGAACCTAAATCCCAGCAATGAAATGACTTGGCTTTACAAACTTAAAACTCATTCAATGTTTAATGAATATCCTGAAATAATCAAATGCGCGGATTATATTTTAAATGTTAACCCAAATAATGAATTAGCTTGGAAGGCTAAATCGAATGGATTAATAAAATTAAATGATTTACCGGCTGCCCTTCAATTCTGTGATAATTTTATTAAACGGCAACCAATGAATCCAATCGGTTGGAAATGCAAAGGGGACATTTTAATTAAGCTTGGTAAATTTGAAGAAGCAATTATGATTTATGATAAAGCATTGACACTTGATCTTGATGGTGCTAAAATTAATTTGGAAGAGGTTCAAAATAATATACAAATTGCCAAAAATAATCTGAAGAATTTTATTCCGATTCCGGATTGGCTGAAGGATGGAAGTAATATCTCTTACGATTATTCGGAATATCAAAATAAAGAAAAACATGATAATTTTGATATTAAATTCGAAATAGGGACAGCGGAAAATGTAGTAATAATAGAGACCTATCCAAGTGGTGAAACTCAAAGAATAACCCTCGAAGGTGGGCTCAACAATACCTTGAATGGGGACATCATTCATAAATATTGGTTTGGTTCAACATTCAATGAAAAAGAAAAAATAAAAGATATGGACGATAAAGAATTTGTTGTGAAAGGTCTTGAGCAAATTGGTACCGTATTAGGTCCAATAAAATGTTGGAGGTTAGAGTTTAAAGAAAGGAAAGATGAGGGTAAGATTAAGATTAATTCTTGGTTTGATTCACGCTCTGGGCTACTTATTAAAAAGGTATATAATGAACGACTTAAAAATAAGCAACCAGAACACTGGGCAATAAAAGTTAAAGATAGTAATATTCCAGATTTAAAAGTAGAAGAACCGTTAAAAATGGCCCCAAGAGACATTAAAACACCCGAACCTGTTCCCAAAGAAACGGAGACCTTGGCTTTTGAAGTAATACCAGAATTAAAATCAGAGCATAAGGAGCCACCCATACCCGAAGAAAAAGAGTATATCAAGAGAATCGAAGAAGAACACAAACAAAAACTCGAAGAGGAAAAAGGAAAATTTGAAGAAGAGATACGAAAGATCCAAAATGGACAAAAGAATCTTGAAGAAGAAAAAGCAAGATTCGAAGAAGATAAACAAAAAATTCAAAAAGAGATGCAGAGTCTTGAAGAAGAAAAAGTAAAACTTGAGAAAGAGCGTTGGAACTTCGAAGAAGAGCGTAGGCGTAAGGCTGAGATAAAAAAGAAAATTAGGCGTGAAATGGATGCGAAACGAACCCGCGAAGAAGAAGAGAAACTGAAATATGAAGAAGAAAGGCGAAGGTTCGAATCCGAGAAACAAAAAATTAAGAAACATTTGCAGGTTCTTCAAGAAGAACGACAAAAACTTGAGGAAGAGAAAGGTAACTTCGAAGAAGAGCGTAAGCGTAAGATTGAGAAAAAGAAGAAAATCCGAAGGGAGATTGATGAAAAACGAATCCGCGAGGAAGAAGAGAGATTGAAATATGAAGAAGAAAGGCGAAGGTTTGAATCTGAAAAACAAAAAATACAAAACGGTATGGAACAGGTCGAGAAAGAAAAACAAAAACTCGAGAATGAGAGAATTAAATTCGAAGAAGAACAGGAGCTTCGGGTTGAGAAAGAGAAGATATTAAAACGTCAGCAAGAAGAAAAACGAGAGCGTGAAGAAGAAGAAAAAAAGAAATATGAAGAAGAAAAGCAAAAATTCGAAGAAGAAAAACAAAGAATCCAAGAAGATATACAAGGGGTTCAACACGAAAAACAAAAACTTGATATGATCAAACGTAAAATCAATGAAGACCGGATTAGTAAAGCTAAGGAACAGGAGAAATTAAAACCCAATATCGGAGAACCGAAAACTATTTCAGAAACCATTGACAAGAAAGAAATGATGCCAATAGAAAGTAAAAAGAAAAAATCTAAAAAGAAAAAAACTATAATAATAACAACTAAGAAAAAACGAAGACGTAAAGAAACTATTGAACCACCACAAGAGCTTCCAGTTGAGGTAAAACCCATATCAGATAAACTTCCAAGCTATGATGAGTTAAACCAGTTATATAACGAGATCAGTCAGCAAAAAGAGCCTTCAGAAATCGAGAAAAAAAAGATGATAAAGATTATTCAAGGTTATTATAGAACCCTGAAAATTGAATTTAAGAAATTAGAAGATTCTGGTACCGATATTTCACATTTTTTACCATTATTTAAAAACGCTCTGGACAAATTACGCGAAAAAGATCACCTGGGAACTTTGAAATTAATTATCAAAATTACAAAAGAAAAGAAAGATCTTGAAAGTCCGCCAATAGAGAAGGAAATTTTGGAAATGTCTAAAAAAATCGAGGAAGCGGCAAAGTTATACCCGACCGCATCCGCCACCGGGGCGTTTTCAAAAGCGAAAAAGGAATTGGCAAACAATAATTTAGAAGAAGCTCAAACATTAATATTAGATTCCCAAAAATTATTAACAGAGTATGATAAACATTATTTAAAAGCTAAAGAAATTATTGAAATAGTTGATCAAAAAATACAAATCATTAAGAGTTCTGGCATCAACATCGAAGAACCGATGAAGATCTTCTTGGAAATGAAATCCGCATTTGAATCCAACAGATATCTTGAACTTCAAAATTTGAAAAGTGAGTGTTTAATTGCTATAGAAAAAAGTCGAATAGAATATGGTAAGGTTTTAGATCAAATCGGATTGGCTCAAAAAAAGTGCAATCAGTTACGAAAACAAAAAGTTAGCAATGCCGCATCCGAAGATGCACTAAAAGAAGCAAAGGTCTTATTAATCGCCGGTTCCTACATAAAAGCTAGTGAGCATGCCAATAATAGTATAGAACTCGCCGAAAACGCATTAGAGCAGGTGAACGATTTAGCTAAAAAATTACAAGAAATGGAAGACATTGATTGGGGTAAAAAATATTTACTAATAGAAAAAAAACCAATATTGGGTTTTACAATTCAGCATTTACTTTCTGAGCAGAATGTAAGTAGTATAACGATTTCCCCTGAAACTTCAAAGCAATTATTGAAAAAATTTAACTTCAAACCTGATAAATCGCTCTGGTTAACTGACCGTGGTGATAAAGATTCAGTTTCGCCATCTGATTTGGCAATAATAACCAACGAAATCGTTCAATTCATAAAAGGAAGTGAAATGAGTATCGTATTAATTCACGGATTTGAACTATTATTAAAAGAAAATTCTTTGGAAAACGTATTAGAATTCTTAGATAATCTAAATGTGGTAATTAAGGATAATTATTCAATATTGATTGTGATTTTAAATCCAAAGAATTGTTCAGAAAACGAGATAGAAAAAATACGACCGATTGGTATCAATTTAGAAAAAGTAGATCTTGGCTCTATTTCGAACCTTCAAGCTTCCTACGACGATGAAAATAAATAAGCACTGCCGCGGCTACAATTAAGATCACAGCTGCTAAGATTGTGAGTTGTTCAGTTGTAACTGCACTTTCTGCGCGGGGTTCATTCAGAATTAAAACCTCTATTTTATCTTCCAAAGACTGCCCGCTCCTGCCAAGTGTTCGGGCATTTATCGTATGATTGCCATTGCGGTAATCCATGGTATCAAGGTCGTACTCCCATATTAGATAATTACCTTCTTCTTTTATGTTACTCACAGTTTTCCAAGTTCCATTATCAATAGATATTTCTATGTCCTCAACTTCACCGCTTTTTGAAAATGCCAGACCTTGTATTGTAATCTTACCTGAAGTAATATTTTCATCGTCTATGTCGGGCATTTCAATCTTGTTAATAAAACATTGCATATTGACATCAAACGCACCAATATTGCTAATTTCAGATGCCATTTTAACTGCTTTAAATGCATCTACCATTCCCCAGCCAAAATCCTTGTTCCAAAATGGATCCAAGTCCGGTATGGATGGCTCGCCACGACGTTCCGCAGTAAAATGTAAGATCTCCTTAATAAGTTCATTTGTAAGTTTTGGATTAGCCTCAAGCATCAAAGCACATATACCTGCCATGGCGGGTGTGGCGTATGATGTGCCACTGCCGCGGTTTCCATAGCCATTCCCAGACCCATCACCTATAATATCATATTGCACTTGCATAATATGTGTTCCCGGTGCAGTAATGTCCGGTTTCAATTCATTATAAAGGTTACCATCACCATTATCATGTCTTGGGCCACGGCTGGAATATTCAGCTATAATATCATCAGCCCGTTCGATCGTGTTCAAATCATCACTTGCAGCTACGGAAATCCCATTAGAGGCTGCGGCAAAACCGTCAAAACCGTCGTTATTTGGTCCCGAATTTCCCGCAGCATGACAAACTATAATACCTGTCTCAGCTGCACGATCCAGAGCCAGTGAGTATGCGTCGGATCCATCCGAGGAACCGCCCACATCTATACCCCACGAAAGTGAAAGAATATCGATACCGGAATTCTCATTGCTCTGTCCAACCCAGGAATCTTCATGGTGCTCTATTATCCAATGGATTCCCTTTAATGACGCATCATAAAACGATAACGGGCCTTCCCCTGGTGCATATCCTACCATAGTTCCTATCCGTACATCCACAAGTTTTGCACCCGGCGCTGCACCCATATATACTTTATCGGGTGCACCGGTTCCCATTGCTATTCCCGAACATGTGGTTCCATGCCCGTTCGTATCATCCGCGTCCTTGCTGCCGTCGTATGGGTTTATTACGGGTACCTCGGGCTTGGAAAGATCTACACCGCCTACCCATTTACCTGTAAGACTTGGATGGGCGTTATCAACACCCGTGTCCATTACTGCAATATTCGCTCCTAAACCCGAATACCCCAGTTCCCAAGCGGTGAATGGCGAGTATTCGTCAGACTCACGGGCTTTTACGGCCGGGGTGGCTATATCGGAGTAAAGGATTGGTCTTCCATGATTCTCAAGTCGTAATACTCCGGGTAAATTTGCTATGGTTTTGAAATTTGAAACTTGCACTTCATGTAATTCAACCATATCCAATTGCCAAAAAATATTGCCAATCTGAACCCCCAGCTCATCAAGCCTTTGAATGTCGATGTCGGTAAGTCCGTGTTCATAGATTATAATTATATCTAAGTTAACATATCCTTTTTCTATCAAAGAATCCAGGTAATCAGAGATTTTATTGTTATTCAAGTCACGAACGGACTGTTGCCCGATGCTCGTTTTAATATTGTCCAATGACTTGTCAATTTCAAATTTTTCGAATGCCTTAGATATTCTTGTATCCGAAACGGCATGATACTCAACCGCGGCGGCTGAGATTTGTACGGGTATTTTAATAAACATTGAATTGCTTGCCATCAGAAGTATTATGGCAAAAATAACAGTAACTTTTTCCAACTTTAAAGAGTGCTTCATTGGTTCTGTAACTTTTTTAAAACCTTATAAATATTTTGGATTTAAATATTATATTTAAATATTTAGAGTGTTATTCCGTATTATTCGATAAAAATGATTTTGGTGAATAACCATGACCACTCAAGGAGATACTATTAAAGTCTCGTTAAAAAAAGCACTGGTGAAGAAATTACACCGTCGCCTCAAGGAGACTGAGTTCAAAACATTATCCGAATATGTGAATTTTATCCTTGATGAAGTCATCAACAGTTTAGAGGAACAGGAAAATGAAGATACTGGGTATACCGAGGAGGAAGAAGAAAAAGTGAAACAACGATTGAAGGATCTTGGGTATATCGATTAAAATATTGAAGTACTAAAAAGCGTGCCCGCACGCTTTTTAAAAAATTTATGGCCCCAAGAGTCCATTGAACTTAATAGAGAATTCTATAAATCTATTGATTAGTGGTAATGGATTTCTCTCTTTTGCGAAACCAAGAAAAAAAATCCATAGGTTTTTTTTCAAGGTCATAAAATTCAGCATACTTTTAAAATTTAAGAATTTTAAAACCTAGAGAATAAATGCTGGAATTTATTTTAACCAAAGCGTTATCAAAGTCTGATGGCGCACCCGCTGAAGCTATTGAAGTTAGCTGAACATGCCATCAATCTATAGTGAGTGTAACGAACAATGACTGGTGGTGCGGGCACGCAGGTTGAAATATTTTTCTATAAATTTTAGCTTTTTACGGGTCGAATAATTTTTTTGTAAAGATCGAATCTTACGACCTGTTTATTTCCTTCATTTTCATTTTTGTCCCATAAATTATTTATATATTTAATAAATATAAAAAATGTAAGAATAGTGAAATGATGAGTGATTGTAAATTAAAAAAAAGAATAATGTCTGTATACCCGAATTTCGGAGTTTAAATAGTCTATAGTTTTCGATATTATCTTAGCCA
>CBFDAW010000027.1:0-11858 GCA_965602865.1 uncultured Thermoplasmata archaeon | reverse complement strand
GAGTTTGAATTTCGAAGTATCCGAGCCCTCTTCTTCTGTGTCCCCAAAACCGGTATATTCACCGCCATATAATTCTTCAATATCGGATTTCATAGCATCGTTCATATAAATATGCGTAAAGTACTCCCAAGTGACCGTCACTTCGGATTCTGAGTCCCATTTCTTACCCACTTCCAGGGGGTAATCGTACATTATGAATGGTGGATTATAATCATATGTTATTTTAAATGAATAGCTAATATCGTACTTCCAATTTTTCATATTTTCTAAATACGATGAATAATCCATACTACGAGTTCCGGTTCCTGCAAGCAGCTCTGAACCATCAAATTTTGTTCTCATTTGAAGTTCATTTGTGAATTTTGCAATTGCTAATTTATCCTTGGTAAAATATGCGTGACCTTCATATAAGTATGTATACGAGAATCCTGAGGTCTCAGTATTCTGGTTATAATATTCCTCATCAGAAGCATACGATGAATCCCACCAGACCTTTACATTGTAGCATTCATTACCATTCACCGTTTCGGTACCTACAACCTCAAAGCCAACACCCAATATGGAACCATATGAAGATGATTTATATCCCCATTTATCACCGGCTTTCCAGTCTGGTACGGATACCGAGCCAGTGAACCGACTGCCATTACCGGGTGCTCCAGATACGGCGAATGACGATGCTATCATAATAAATAATACGCTAATCAAAACTAACACGGAAAAGTTCTTCATTGTTCTTATCATTGCAAATCACCTTTTTTAAGGATATTAAAAAATCTCATGGGGCGTTTAAATAATTCAACAGGTTTTATTCGTTGGTAACCTGGAAAACACTATTGTTTGAATTAAATACCAATCTTCTAAATTCTCGTTGTTCTTTCACAACCTTGATTTTAATTTATATTTCATTTATGATATATATAATTTACTAAACGAATTAGCAATTAAATCAAACTTTAGAATGCCAATTTGAATTATTCCTCCCCCTCTTCCTGTTCACGTGCGCGTTCTTGTTCTAGCATCTGGTTTCCATGTTCAAGTGCTGCTAAAACCCGTGGATCATCGGAACGCCAAGTGCGCGCCTCAAAACTGCGGCTTTTAATATTTTTTAAGAATCGCTCCTGGAACTCTTCAAAATATGAACCATATAAATGATATGAGTCTGTAATATCCACATACCTACCTACCTTAATTTCGGTACCAAGCTTTTCACTGATTTTTTGGGCGATTTCACGCTGAAGCTCTGTAAATGCATATATATTCATGAATGCAGCTTTATACGCATCCCGGGAGCGCCAATGGGTGTTCATATTTAAAATCCGAGTCTTATTATCATCTTCCAGTATCCGACACCAAAGCCGTTGTAGGCATGGGCAATCGTTTGTAGCGGGGTCGGCGGTCGGCATCCAAATTACTGCCTGGGCACGGCGTGAATAATTACGGCTGCTTAGTTTATCAATTATATATTTAATTTGATTTACTGCCGAAAACGGTGATTCGATCTTTGAACTTGATAGATCGGAAACCACCTTATAGTTACACATTCTTGCATGGTAGGTATAGGTCCATTTACCATCCTCCGGCCGGATCCAATGATCGTGTACCCCAGAAACTACTTCCTGTCGATATTTCTCCAAATCTTCAATACCACCGGGAAATGCCAAGTGAATCCTTGGTTCGGATAATGGTTCCAGGATCTCCATCAACATGGTACAATCCAAACTCGGTGGCTCGCCGGGTTTGTCGTATTCTGTTTGGACACTTACTCCTCGCTCCCAGAGTGCAAGAACACTTTTTTCCCATGCCTCGGGTAATGTTTTCCCCCGTACCTTAATGACCGGGACATTGCCGGTATTACCGATGTTGTCGGTATTACCGGTATTGCTGGTATTGCCTGTTTTATCTTTTTTTAATTCGATCAACACAATCACTTTATTTTGATCTTATTTTCAAAATTCAAGTTATAATCCCATTAATTCCTTGGCTTTATCGACCGCCAAACTGGCATCCTTCGCATACCCGTCCGCTCCAACCTCTTTATAGAATTCTTCATTGACAGCGGCACCACCGATCATAATTATCACCTGCTCACGTAAGCCCTCAGTATTCAAAGTCTCAACGATGTTTTTCATATTCACCAGCGTGGTAGTTAATAATGTGGATAATGCAACAATATCCGGTTTATGTGTCCGTACAGCTTTTACAATCTTGGCGGCGTCTGCATCTATTCCAACATCAATTACTTTGAATCCGGCACTTTCGAACATCATCGCAACAAGATTCTTGCCGATATCATGGACATCGCCTTTTACCGTGGCGATTACCACCACTCCTCTGGGTTCCAGACCGCGTGCCGTGAATAATGGTTTTAAGATCTCCATACCGGCATGCATAGCGTGCGCTGACATCATTACCTCTGGTATAAATATCTCATTGTTCTTAAATCGCTCACCGATCACGTCCATTCCGGCTATTAAACCGGAATCTATAATCTCGTTCAAGTCGAGGTTTTCATCAAGTGCGGATTTGGTAAGTTTAGTGACTGCTTCTGAATCCCCGTTTATTACTGCCTCTGCAAGTCCAGATAGGTCCATAATTGTGCCTCGGAACCATAATGATTTGTGATGATATTAAATTATTGATGATATTTGAAAAAAGAAAAAGCTTTTTATTTAAAAAAGAATATATATTCCTATAACAACAAGAAATAACGATAGAAAACCCCATTTATTAAATAATAGAATAGTATTCATAATTAA
Organism: uncultured Thermoplasmata archaeon; assembly: GCA_965602865.1. GTDB lineage: Archaea > Thermoplasmatota > Penumbrarchaeia > JAEHCK01 > JAEHCK01 > CBFDAW01. Next base: position 9,099 of record CBFDAW010000027.1, on the reverse strand, counting down.
ATGTAAGTCGGGGGAGATCATCTGGGGCCTGCTAAAAAACCAACTCTAGCTCAATATTTCCTTTTCCATGTTAAATCGAAGAGTAAATTAAATAGAAATGTAATAGATGAGGCACAGGGGCTTTGGGAATCAATACATAAAATCTATGGTCTGGAGGGGAAATTACTTGATCTTACGGTTTCGTTGAAAAATATAATCTCCGATGATGTGTCTGCTTTATCGGTCAAACATTTAGGGTCTATTCGTAATCCAAAGAAGACCATTCACGCTGAGCAACTTTTTTTTAACGATGTTTTAATTTTCATAATTACCCTTAGTACCGCTGAAGATTATGTAACTAATAATCCGGAGAAGGACTGGGAACAACAATTGGATATAGAATTTACTGCTAGAGACCTTAACAATCTTCTTGGAATAGCAAGTATATTATCAACGACTTGCGAACGATCACAAGACATTTTAATGAATGTAAGAACGAAAATCACGTTCGCAAAAAAACAATCGATTCATTATTGTACTCTTGATTTTGGTCATTTCTGGCGTTTCGGCAATAACGATAACTATTTATTAGTTGTTAACCAACAAACAGACCAGACCGATAGAATTAATAGGTTCATTGTAAATAATTTTCCATATATTCTGTCATTGAGCTTGATTTTGAAAAAAGATTACAAGATTTTTTTAGAACTTAGAAAACAATTACTGGAGATTGAGACCCAAACACAACAACATTCTCATGAGTTGGAGAATCTTAAAAAAGAAACCGATTCTATTATGTTAGCCATACGAAAGGATCATATAGAAGAATTAGTTAAGAACGCCTCGAAAATAAAACTAGTAATGAGAAATAATGCCGAACAAATGAACCGAAACACAATTAAATTATCAACCGCCATAAAGAATCTCGGTATAATTAAAGATCAATTATTCAATGAGGAAATTAAATTATTCAATAGCTATAATGAGTTCATCCGAAATGAATTACAAACAACCGATAAGATATTTAACCGAATTTCCACAGAAGTGGAAAGATATTCCAATCAGGTTACAAAATTAATTGAGGAACTTGATATCGGGTTCGAAGAACCTAAAGCTGAATCGAAGATATACGGACCTAAAACCAGTAATAGCGAATCCTTTTCCTTTAATGACTCTCCGTATAAGAGTTATAGTGAACGATTCACTTCGGGCATTGAAAGCAAAACCAAGTTATTAGATTCCATACCTCTACAATGGTGTAGCAGCTACATTTTATTTGAACAAAAACCCAAACGCACATTAAAAATATTTACTGACCTAGTTACCAATAGATTTCTTGGCTTGTGTATAACACATGAAGAGCGGGAAGCGATTATTAAAAAATTTGATTTGAAAGATATTGAGGTTTATCAAATCGCTTCAAAGGATGGTGATTATTTTACTCCGCCAATATTAAGTAAAATCTCACATTTGATTAATGAATTCTTATCAAATAATATTCACAGCATAATTCATCTGGATGGTATTGAGTTTTTAATCAATGCCAATGATTTCAATAGAGTATTAAAATTCAATAATAATATCAAAGAATCCATTGTATTAAGTGACTCAATATTATTGATATCATTGAATGAATCTTCTATAGATAAAAACGAATTGGCATTACTGGTTGAGAACTCGGTTGATATCACTAATTTTGATGTCGAATTTGAGGATTTATTATAATTAAAAAAAAAAAGAGTGGATTGGGTTTTATATAATGAATTAGATTTAATCCATATCGCCCATTCCGCCCATACCACCCATACCGGCACCGGGTGGCATACCGCCTGGTGGACCGCCACCGCTCTTTGATGCAATCACATCGTCAATGCGGAGGATCATAATTGCGGTCTCGGTTGCGCCCTGGATCGCTTGTTTCATTACGCGCATCGGTTCGATAATTCGCATTTTCTTCATATCGGTAACCGTGCCATCCCAGACATTCAATCCGGTATGCTTTTTACCGCTTTTATGTGCCTTTCTAAGGTCGATTAATGTATTAATAGGATCCAACCCTGCGTTCTCTGCCAGTGTGCGTGGTATGATCTCGATGGCATTGGCAAACGCCTCGATTGCCAACTGTTCACGGCCGCCGACCGTTGTGGCATACTCACGAAGGCTCTGGTGGAGCTCCATGGGGGTTGCACCGCCGCCGATCAAAACTTTTCCATCTTCCAACGCAATAGCCACAACACCTAGTGCATCATTTAAATTGCGCTCTATCTCATCGACCACATGCTCGGTTGAGCCCCTGACCAAAATGGAGATTGCTTTTGCATTTTCACAACCCGTTACATATGTCATCTCATCGTTTGCAATCTTCTTCTCTTCTACAATTGCTGCTTTTCCAAGATCGGATTTAGATAGATCTTGAATATTTGTCACGATTCGCGCACCAGTTGCCTTTGATAACTTCTCAATATCTGATTTCTTAGCTCGACGTACCGCAAATATCCCGGCTTTTGCCAGGTAATGCTGTGGTAGATCATCGATACCTTTTTGACAAATTACTACATTCGCCCCCGATTGTTGTATCTTTTCCACCATGCTCTTCAGCATATGTTCCTCTTCGTTAAGAAACTCCTGTAATTGTGTGGGGCTGGTAATTTGTATCTTAGCATCCACTTCGGTCTTTTTTACTTCGAGAGCAGCATTCAATAATATAATCTTAGCGTTTTTTATAATTTTTGGCATCCCGGAATGGACGCGTTCTTTATCAAGTAAAATACCCTCGATGAGCTCAGTATCTGAAATGGCTCCGCCGTGTTTCTTCTCGACCTTAATATTATCCAGATCAACAGTTATTCCCTCGGGGGTTTTTTCCAAAATCGATTTCACGGCGCTAACCGCGATTGAAGCCAGATGGTCTTTTATTGATTCCGCACTCTTACCTGTCATAGCTGTAGTGGCGATCTCTCTGAGTGTTTTCTCATCGTTTAGCTTTACAGGCTCGGCTAGTTTGTTTAAGAAATTTATTGAAAAGTCCATTGCCATTCTGAAACCGCCGGTTATGATCGTGGGATGTACATTTTGATCAATGAGTTCTTCAGAGCGTTTTAGAAATTCTCCAGCTAACACTACTGCAGTAGTTGTTCCATCCCGGCATTCTTCATCTTGTGTTTTCGCTGCTTCGATTATCATCTTCGCTGCCGGGTGTTCTACATCTATCTCCTTCAATATGGTTACACCATCGTTACTGATCACCACATCACCCATCGAATCCACGAGCATCTTATCCATGCCGCGTGGACCTAAAGTCGAGCGTACGGCATCGGCAATCGCCTTTGCCGCATTTATATTATTATGTTTTGCATCTTTACCCTGTTCACGTGTGGTACCTTCTTTTAAAACCAAAATAGGGACTTGCCCTTGACCTCCTAACATTTTATACCTCCATTTTTTTTCTATATTTAATTGCCCATAAAAATATTAATATATGTAGCAGCTCGGTATATACAGTCTTCTATAAATAGTTTACTGTCTACCGAGAATGTTCCGATACTGTAATGGCCCATATTATTTTGATTGATTTCAAAAAAATTGAAATTCCGTAGCTCTCGATTATATCTTAAATATAATAAAAAAATGCGTAATTAATCGCTATCTTAACGAAACATTTTTTTATTGACCAAAAGAATTAATTATGTCTCTCATATTCTCTAAATTCAGTGAAATGTCATGAGCTCAACCTCACAACAAAAGCCTCAGCAAAACGGTAAGTTCATCGTATTCGAAGGTGGAGACAGCACCGGTAAACATACCCAGGCTAGGCTATTGTTGAAATATCTGAAGCTTAAGATTCAAGAAATCGAATTCTTATCATTTCCACAATATGATTCGCCATTTGGTGCCTTGGTGGCAAAATACCTTCGCGGCGAATATGGTGAGTTACACGAGCTGCCGCCGGAAATACCGTGTTTATTATATGCTCTTGATAGATACCAGGTCAAAGAAAAACTGGAGAATGGATTATCCTCTGGTACCTGGTTCATTGCCGATCGATACACGCAATCCAACTTTGGTTACCAGGGTGCAAAACTCGACGGTGAGGCTCGAAAGAGATTGATCACCTGGGTCGAGTGCTTGGAGAGTCGGCTGCCCCAGCCTGACCTGGTTATTTATCTCCATGTGCCTGTTACCATAGCCCAAAAATTAATGGAAAGCCGTGAACATAAAGCCTACTTGGCGCCGGGGAGAATGCAAGATATACATGAGCTGGATGATGCGTACCAGCAGCGGGTTGTTGATACTTATTCCGAGCTCGCCGTGGCTCGGGAAAATTGGATAGTAATCGAGTGTGCAAATGAAAAGAATAATGAACTACGAAGTGTCGAAAGTATTAATAATGACATCGTTCAGGTAGTCAATGAAAAATTGAAGTTCTAATGTTAAATTCTAATTTCATGATAGCAAGCTGATAAAAATGTCACATAAGACCAAATTCGAATTCTTCCCCGAGATAGAATTTCATCCTTTGAAGACATCGGAAAATAAATTACGACAGAAGGTAATTATATTCCCCACCAGAGAGTCGCTCAGGATGTTAACCTATGCGCGAAACCTCAAGCGTAAATATATGCATGCCATTACACGCGCGTATCAATCCCAAGATAGGTACAATATTATTTTACTCAAAAGGTACACGGGTCTCAGAGGTTACCGGCAGGGGAAAAAAACAAGATTAAAAACAGTACCAACATTGATTTTAGATCGTAAACTGATTTGCTATGGTAACCTACCGCCAAAAAAAGAGCTCGACGCAATTGTAGAAGAGATCCTGGTTGATATCATCGGTACAAAGATTTCAAGTAGAAAATAATCAAATATAAAGGGCACGATTGTTTTAAATACCTCGCTAAATAATAAGCTATTGAATGCCAAGACGCTGCCCTGCTTGTAATGCTCTATTATCCAGTATGGATAAATACTGTCCTTCTTGCGGCAAACATCTAACGCCTTTTAATAAGAACGCTAAAGCCAAACCACGACGTGATTCGACACGAATACGATTTAATAAAGATACCAATGATAAATCCTCTGATAAAAGAAGTACCGAAGATGATGATATCAAATACCGCTCCACCACTCATCATTATCCGCCAAATCAATACCCATATTATCCATATCCATATTATCCTCCTTACCCCGGAGTCTATTATCAACCGCCACGGCGCCCGTCGGATATTATCCGTATCCTGGCAGCCATACCCGTCATTCCATCATATATATTTCTGGGAATAATATTATTCATCAATATTGTAATGCTGTTAATAGGGTTAGGCATAGTTACGCCCAATTTATCCATGGGGATGGCTACTATAGCATTGATCTATCCATGGCCTAATTTCTTATACTTGGTTAATCTCTCCGGAGTTACTTTAATCGGGTGGTATTTTTTCATTGTTGCAGCCATTATCATTTCCGTGATTTGGTTAATAAAAACTGAGGGCCGTGAATTCATTAGCATTTTTTCCAAATCCGCCAAGAGATTCAGACCACCGCCTTCTGATTCTGAAAACTCTTTTATTATGATCTCCCAGTTATTTTTTGCATTAATATTTTTTAATATAATAGTAATTATTTTGGTTCTATTTCTGGGTATGCCTGAAACATCACAAGTGGCTGAGGAAGAGCCTGTAATGTGGGAATATTTCTTCGATTTGGCAAATGCATCCGTTGCCGAGGAAATATTTACCAGAATTGTATATATCGGTTTACCACTATTAGCATTTGATCTAATAGTCCGAAAGCGAACAGAAAAAATACATCGATATTTTTTAGGTGGTAATTTCAAGCTCGAGCATATTACCATCTTTTTGATAATAATATCTTCGATACTATTTGGTCTGGCACATTATCCTTCGTGGGGATTATGGAAAGTTGCACCCACATTTGTTGCAGGACTGGCATTCGGTTATTTATTTATTCGAAAGGGATTACATACGGCGATCATTCTTCATTTTCTATTTGATTACATGAGTTTGGCATTATTATTCTTCTCGGGTAGTATAGTTATTTTGTTTATTCTTTCCCTGATACTATTATTTGTGATTTTATTCTGGACGTTTTCAGGGATTATATATTTCTCCGTCTATCTTGTGAGGATTTTCGATTTTTTCAGCCTCCGGTTATTTGGCAAAGTACAAGATGGTGTTCCGGTAGCGGCTTCCGGTGGTTCCAAGGCGAGAACTGAAACAAGTACGGCTCCCTCAAAAGAAGATATAAATCGAGGGCCTTCCTGGCATTCGGACCAGCCATATTATCCATATGGTTACGGTTACCCGATGTATTATTATTCGCCTCAAGATCAATTTCAAAAACCCACGAAAACCGCACCGGAGCCAAGCCGTAAAGGTCGACGTTGTTCCAGATGTAAAAATAATTTGATTTTTGTACCATATGTTGGTAGGTACTATTGCGAACATTGTTTAAAATACGAATAGTAAATCGAATCCGTCAATCTGCGTGCCCGCAACAACGGTCAATAGAGTCGGGGACTTTTATTGAAAATCAGTCAACAGTCTGGGACTTTTTATTGATAATTAGTCGAGAGTCCTGGCTGAATTACCAATACTTAGTCCGGGGTTTACATCCTCTGGACTCCCCCGCTGGCAATTTCCCACACTTAACAGCCCTTTTCTAAACATGACGGAACCCATAAGGTTCAATCAAGATCTCAAAATTCAGCACTAATTTTAATTTCGAGAATTTTAAAATAGCGTTCACGGAAAAATCGTGGGATAAACCCACATGCTCACTTCGATCGCCCCTTCGGGACTACCTCGACCTTCGATCTCGGACCTGCTCGGGAGCGCTTTGAGTTTAGAAAGAAATTTTTTTTAGATTTGAATTTCATCTGATTTTATAGTTTTAACATATTTTTTTGCGTCATGATATGTTATATGGTCATCAATAATTAGAGGAATATTCAATTTTATAGCAGATGCAACTATAGGTTTATATGATTTATCTGAGATTTTAATATTTTTAATATCATTTTTTGTTGGCTTTGGTAGAATTACACATTTACTTTCTATATACTCAACATTTTCATTTATCTCTTGAGGAGTAAATTTAAAAACATCTTTTAGAATTCTTCTAACTTCTTTAATTGAATATTCATTGGTATATAATTTATACTTCTGATTTTCTAAAATTTCAACACACCTTAAATTTCGTCCAGTTATGCCGCTAATAATAATCGTTGTATCTAGAAAAAATTCAGTTGTCTCCGTATTCTTCTGCATATACTTTTGCCCCGATCTTCTTTGCTTTCTTGACTAAATCTTCATGGGTGATGCCTAGTTTATCTGCTTGGATAGCATTCTTTTTGATTAAAAGTGGAATGGATAATGTTTTTTCTTCGATAAAATGCCTGACTGAATGTCTAATTAGATCTGATTTGGATTCAAAGAATCCACTTTTATTGAGCTTTTCCATGTAAGAATCAACCTTTGAGTTCTTGTTCATTTTCTTCGCCTCCATCACGTTTTAATTGAATTACTTGAATATAATAAAATGCATCTGTTATATTTTAATCTCGTTGTTTATTTATGCTTATTGCATACGCTTATAATAACCCTAAAATAAAGCGCGTGGTTCCTTATAGAAATTTGATTTCAAGGTATGATCTAATGAAATAAAAAATTTAACTGTTGGAAAATATCATCCTTAGCCTTTTATCCTCCAAACAAGTTAAATTTAAATATAATCTGGTATCGAATGAAGAATATTGGGAATCATTTTCTGAAGTGTTTTCATCCTTAGGTTAAAGAAAAGGAGGTGTCACCGTTAAGTGAACAAAAATTTTTTAAGAACTATTATTTTATCCCCATAATTATGTCATCAGATAAAGTCAAGGGATCCGGAACTAAAGAAGACCCATAGGTTCTGAAAACACCCCCAGGGAAATCAGAGTATACAGCATATCGCGATGAGACCTTGGACCCACCGGCAGTTGTGGTTTGGGTTGGTAAAACACAGCTACAATACCAGCTCCGTTGTCTTGAGGATTTGCATACCATGCTGAAGGACTATGGCGATTGGATGCCATTGGGTAGTTCTGACGAACAAAAACCTGCTAAGGACGGAACGATTGAGGCTTGGGGACGCTCATCAGACAATCCGGTGGGGGGCTGGTATGGTCTAAAAAAGGGATTACGCGGTCGTTTTGCAAATTACATACCGCCTATCATGGAAACTTTGGGTCTTGCTGAAGTTGAACACAATCTTAGAAATAATCGAATGCGTGCACGATAAGCTTTGCCCTAATTGAAAATTATAATCCTGAAATAGAAAACGATTATTGGTGATATTATATTAATTTAAATTAGGGGTAAGAAGTTAGGTATTAGGAGTTAAGATGTGGTCAGGGAATTGGATGTTGAATAATGAGTCCACGGCATCTCCGCCGTTGTTGAGTTTTTGGTGCTCCGATGTAGTTCGGGATTATAAATTAATTCACAGTGTGCCTATTTAACATATGAAAGAAATTCACCTCTATCCATTTTTGATTGTTTTATTATACCGATCAATGTTCCTTTTGCCAATTCCTTATGATTTGGAACTGTCACTAAAATTCTTTTTTCCTCATTCCATAGATGAATATGGCTCCCTGATTGTCTGACAATCTTAAAACCCATTCGTTCCAGTGCTTTAATGACCTGTCTCGCTGATAGCACTGGAAGCTTTGGCATGTTTCTCAACCTCTATTTCTATGATTGAAGTTTTTGAACCTTTTGGAGCCATTTCCATAAGTATTTGATAATGTTCCTTTAACCCCTTTTTCAATCTCTTTATTGCTTCTTCTTCTGATGATCCTTGATCAGTAACATTTGTAACTAAATCAGTAGCAACATAATATTTGCCTTCTTTCACCACTGATATGATGGCTTTCAGACAATCACCTTTATTTATATATGTATTTGGTAGTATAAAATATATACGGCACCCTTTTTTGCTATATTATCCCTCACAAGTCCGGCCCTACAAAGTTTATTGTTCGCTTGGAACATAAACTTTGTGCCACCCCATTCTCAGTAGATCCCATTTAATTTTTGCTATTTAACATTTTTAATT
>CBFDAW010000026.1:0-11998 GCA_965602865.1 uncultured Thermoplasmata archaeon | reverse complement strand
AAATCAAATATAATTCAACAAGTTTCATTTAGGTACTGGATTTTGTTCGACTTAAAATTTACGATAATATTACTAGTAGATTTCATCAAAATGGTGCTTTATTAAAATTTAAATGATGAATCTCCTTGATGATCTTAAATTCTAATTACCCATCGATGTAAATAAAGTTATAAATTTAATAGCATAAGAAATTTGATTAATAGTAAAAAATCCATTGTGATTTAAATTTTATCAATCAATAGCTGTTTAATTCTTGAGGTTCATTAATTTAATTCTTCAAGTCCATTTTCTTAATCCGCTGGGCAACTTTGTCCTCGGTTAATTGTTGATATCCTTTTTGATCTATTAATATTACATCAATACCGTTACCTGATGCCGCGTCACGTTTCATGGCGGCATGGACTGAACGGATTGCTAAATCAATACCTTCATTGGGCGGCATATTTTCCTTAAAATAATCTTCCAATATACCATACACATATGGTGATCCTGAACCTGTTGTTATATAATTATCTGGTATTGCTCCACCGGCGGCGTCTAAAGAATATACGTGACCGCCATCCGAATCTAAACCACCGATTAGTAGCTGGACCCAGTATGGAAAATATCGTCGACCTGATAGAATATTTGCCATAAGAGTTGCTGCAGCTTTCACGGTCATCTCTTGATTGCGTTTCAGATTAAATAATTCTGCCTCAGCTGTTAACCATCTGGCTAATAATTGAGCATCGCCAACCAATCCTGCAGTGGTTAACGCCAGGTGATTATCTATCTGGAATATTTTTTGTGTTGTTTTATGAGCAATGAGAGTACCCATTGTAGCCCTGTGTTCAGATGCCATTACTACACTGTTTTTACAAACCAGGCCAAGTGTCGTAGTACCTGTCTTTAATTCTTTATCCATTAAAAACACGCCCATTAATAATTAATAAATTAATTAAAAAAAATGACTGTGAGTGAATTATTGTTGAAGTATTTAAAGGTTTCTTACAGAGGTGTAAAAACTTTAATTATTACAAGTGCTATCACTTTTTGTTTTTATTAAAAGAATGATATCTTCATTCTTTTTAAAAATCATTTCCCGAGTATGGCACATAACTTTACCTGGCTAGAAAAAATCTCCGCCTACGACGGGTTTATATACTTTATTATTTAATTAGGTAAATATTAACCTTACCAATTAATCCCATGGGGGGATGTTTTGATCGATAACGATAATAGCCAAGGTTTGAATTTGAAACTTTTCAAAATCGGCAAAGTCAAAGAAGTTTATGAAATCGAAGATCTAGACGAATTGGAATTCAAGTTCACTGATAATATATCTGTCTTCGATAAAGTAATTCCCACGGAAATTCCAAATAAAGGTGAATCATTATGCAAGACTAGTACATACTGGTTTAAAGTCGCTCGCGAAATTGGGATTCTATCACATTTTATCTCAAATCCGGCTCCTAATCGAATGCGAGTGAAAAAAGTGAACATTATCCAAAATTATTCCAAGATCAATAATTCGACGAGGAGCTATCTAATACCATTAGAATTTATTTGTAGGTATTATGTTGCCGGTTCGCTTTTTAACCGTCTACAAAAAGGTAAACTTGACCCCAGCATATTGGGATTTTCCAGCAGCACAATACCAGACTATGGTGCTGAGCTCCCAGAGCCATTCATCGAGGTGACAACTAAACTGGAGCCGGTGGATAGGTTATTATCCCTCGATGCCGCTATGAATATTTCTGGTTTAACTGCCGAAGAATATGATAATATTTGTGAAACAATATTAAAGTTGGATATGAAAATAAATACCGAGATAAAATCCCGCGGCCTTGTCCATGTTGATGGTAAAAAGGAATTTGCATTTGATTCTGAGCGCAACATTATGTTAGTAGATACTTTCGGTACTCCCGATGAAGACCGATTTTGGGACTGGGAAAAGTATAATGATGGCGAGTATGTAGAATTAAGTAAAGAATATGTTCGTCAGGTCTATAAAAAGAGTAGTTATTATGAAACCTTAACCCAAGCACGCGAAGCTGGTAAACCCGAACCTGAAATACCGCCGCTTGATAATAAAACCACCGAAGAAGTATCAAAACTTTACATCGACCTTTTTGAGAAGATTACCGGTGAAAAATTTCGTGAATAAGACTTGATTATTACTCATGAATAGAAATTAGGGGAAGATTTCTCTTCCCCAATATTATCAATAATTTTTCCAACTCGTGGTCATATTTAACCAGTAGTGAGTCTTTCACGTGTACTGGTGATCTTATAATACGACCAAGTTGGCATTTGGGCTTCACCTTTAATGGTTTTCAATATGATGGAGCAATCATCATATGAACTAATACCTTTTGTACCATCCGAATATGTTACAGTGATTACCGTTTGGAATCCTGGCTGTGGTCCCTGGGCATCGTGTAATTGATCCAGAAGCGGGCTAAAGCCGTTAACCCAGATATGAATAGTCGCACGTTTTTTACCTGGTAATGATTCTGTTCGTTCCTGAATACCTATTGTCTGGATATTATGCATGATCGTCTCATGCTCGATCTCGAACTTAGCCATATTGGGTTCTTCTTGACCATCAAAGGTTAAAACCGTATCAGTAGTTGCAGGCATTTTTAAAAACCTCCTTAAATTTTACATATACAAGCATATGTGGCTCCTAGTACTTAAGTATTTCGGCGCTCCGTAGTAAACCTTAAATATTGGTTACCTATTGTTTATTTAATCCATCAAAAATGCTACCCGGTTCATATTCCTAAAAGTATAACTTATACTTTTGAAATTACCTATATCTTATTAAATATACCTAGAGGTCTAGAGCCATGACCAAACAGAAAAAAATTGCAGCAATCAAAGAATTAATTATAGCAAAAAAATTATTGCATAATAGTGAAGAATTAATTAAAACCGATTCCATAGAAAATAATCTCGTTGCTATTGCCAATCTTAACTCCGCCTTGAATATTTTCTTAAAGATCATAAGCACCCAGCAAAAAATTAAATCTATCAAGCAGTTGAATAATATCTCATTGGAAAAAAAATGGTCCATTCTTTCAAAAGAATATAAGCGCCAGTATGGACAAGAATTATCTATGAAAACGCAGATCTTTACATTAGTTAATATTACTCAGAATTTTACAGAGCATAATATAGTCCCGACCAAAGCACAGGTTCAGGAGCTCACTCGGGCATTATCGGTCTTTATGCAAAACCTAGTGCCAGAGATGTTTAGTTTGGAGTTTCATGACATAGATTTTCATCTACTTTTTAATAATGCCCAAGTACGGCGAACAATAAAAGCTGCTTCAATGGCATTCGATGCAAAGGAGTATGAAATTGTCTTAAAAAAAGCCAGCTTGGCGTTCCACATTGCTCTCGAAGACCAGCGGCAAAAATTGAACTACTTAAGTAAGAAAGGATTACTAAAGCCCGAACTCTTCATGCTAGATGGACCAATTGACCTTCATATAGACTCCTCCGATCGTGAGTTTATCCATCTGGTACTTGGTACGCCACCTAAAAAACTCGAACGCTTCAAACAACTCGTGCCTACAGTATTGATAACCGAGGATGACCACGAACGACCTGAGATTATTGTGAGTAATTTTGTTGATGAAAACGCTGTTTCGAAAGAAAATGCAGAATTTTGCTTAAATTTTATTCTTGAGAATATACTGCACTGGGAAAGTTTAGATTTAGTGAAAAACAAATGACCTAATTGCTATAAACGTTATCTTTAAGATTTTAGATTGTTTTCACAACCTCAGCCATTACATCTAGCCCTTTATTAAGCATGTCTTGTGATGCAGCATAAGACATCCTGACGAAACCTTCACCGCCTAGCCCGAACGCCGAGCCTGGGGTTAAGGCCACACGCCCCTTTTCCAGGATTTGGTTAGTAAATTCTTCCGAGGTCATATCAAAATCAAAACCGAAGAATGCGTAGAAAGCACCTTTTGGTAAAAAACAGCTTAAACCCTCAATTTCATTTAACCTTTTGATCACCAGATCCCTTCGTGCTTTGAATTCGCTTACCAGATTAACAATGCTATTATCCCCTGCTGTTAATGCGGCTACACCGCCTTTTTGCGCAAAGGAAGTGCAACTGGTTATTGAATGCTGCTGAATCTTTGCAAGATTGTCAAGAATAGCTTCAGGCGCCACCGCCCAACCGAGACGCCAGCCGGTCATTGCATACGCTTTTGAAAAACCATTTAATGTCACAGTTCGCTCGAACATACCATCCTCGGCTGCTATCGAATAATGTCTCCCCTCATAGATAATCTTCTCGTAGATCTCATCGGAAAGTACGATCAAATCATGGTCTTTGGCAATATCAGCAAGCCCCTTAATATCCTCTTTTGTAGAGAGACTGCCTGTCGGATTTGATGGTGAATTTAGAATTATCATCTTAGTTTTATCGGTTACCGCTTCCATAACTTTATCGGGTTTAATTCGAAATTCATCTTCATTATATGTTCGAACAGGTACGGGTCTACCCTGTGCTATCTGGATCATTGGGATATACGATACCCACCCAGGGTCCGGCAGAATCACCTCATCACCAGGATTTATGGTTGCTTGGATTGTGGTAAATAGTCCGAATTTCGTTGGTAAAATAATCACATTCTCGGTATTACAAGGTATTTGATTCTCCGCTAATGATTTCTTTGCTACTGCTTCGCGTAACTCTGGTATACCCAAGGATGATGTGTAGTGCGTAAAACCATCATGCAGTGCCAAAACAGCGGCGTCAACGATATTCGCCGGTGTATCGAAATCGGGCTCACCAAGTGTGAACGCCAAAACCTCTTCACCTGCTTGTTTCAATCTATTAATAATCTCTTTTGACTTCAGAGTTGCACTGAATTGCACTTCTTTTAAACGCTCAGCAGTTATTGACAATGTGATTACCTCAGTATTTGTTTTAAACAGAGAATTCCATCAGTCTAATGACTGATGGTGGAAATGGAATTCTCTATTAAGTTCAATGGGCCCTTGGGGTCATAAATTTTTCGAAAAGCGTGCCTACCGAAAGTCACCGAATAATGAAATTATGAGTTGCTAACCCGTCGGAGAGTCGAAAAGATTAATTATTGATAATTAAGCCTGGATTCTCGACTCTATGACTGTCCGAAGGACCGCTGCGAGCACGCTTTTTTACCATTCTTCATCGCTCTGTTGATTGATCTATTTGAGCTAAATTAAACTTATATAACAAAATCCACGCTAATATCAATTAAATATTAATTAATGTTGATCTTTTTACCTTTTTTCGGTTTCTCCTTTTTGCGTTTAATCACGATGTCCAGTACACCATTCTTACAAGTCGCTTCAATGGAGGCTAGCTCGAGATTCTCAGGTAACTTCAATTCTTTGTGATATTTTCTAGATTCTATATCAACATTTATTGTCAGGTAATCCTCAAATATTTCCATATTAATATCATCTTTTTCGATGCCAGGTAGTTCTATGGTAATCGCAACATAGTCATCGGCTTCGATAATATCGGTAAGAGGTTCGCGCTCACTTTCAATACCTTTACCCACGATCCCCCGCCGACCGGATTTAGTATTCCCAAACTGCTGGATATGTGGTATTCCGTCAGGTCCGAGTCGGACTGAAAATCCATATATAAACGGTTTTTTATTCATGTCCTCATCATTAAATGATTTCATCGATTCATGGAATATTTTATCCATATTTCTTCGCATATTAATGAATTCATCAAAGGACTGGCCAAAGAACTCGTCCCAGAAATTATGCGGATATTTATCATGTTTTTTTCTTTTATCCATGATCTCACCACCTTCTATTACAATATCTATATTTAATAATTATAACCCCTGGTGATGCACCCCAGGGGCTGTTAATTACTTAATCGGCTATTAAATTCAAGGTATATGGTTTTTCGCCTAACTTTTATATCAAAGATATTTAATCGATTTTAATCTTTTTTCCTTGCAGGGGCTTTAGCCGTTTTACGCTCACATCGAGCACACCATTTTTAAAGTTGGCAGAGATGATCTCGGGGTCTACCTCCGAGGGCAATGGTAATTTCTTGTAATATTTCCGTTCAGGGTTATCCACCAGAACTTCAAGCTCGTTATTTATGATATTCAAGTCAATATCCTTTTTCTCTATCCCCGGTAGTTCCATGGTTATTGTGAAATGTTTGTCATGTTCAATGATATCAGTTAATGGCTCGCGTCTATTTATTTCCAACCCAACCGCCTTATTGGGCCTTTCGTTTAAACCGGAAGTACTACCGATCTCCCCAGAGCCCCTCAAAGGTAATGCTCCAGTTGTTCCGAACCTACGCAGCATCTCGGGGGACATGTTACCAAACTGCTGTATATGTGGTATCCCGTCCGGTCCCGTCCGCATCGAAAAACCATAGACGAATGGTCCTCCGGAATTCGGTTTTTCCAATTTTCCATCCATTGCGTGTTTAAAGACCTTATCCATTCTTTCATGCATTTCTTCAAATTCGCGTTCTACATCCATGGATAAATCATCCCTGAGACCAAACGGCGACCTGCTGAAGAATCGGTCGAAGTCGTCATCAAATGGAGATTCGAACGATCGATGCCGTTGTGGTCGCCAATCCTCAGGTCTTCTATCATATGATTTACTCCTATCTTTTTTAGATTTTTCCTTTTCATTTTCTTGTTCATCATCATCTTCATCGTATGGCTTACGCCACCACGGTGTCTTTTTTGTCATTTTTTATACCTCCTATTTTGTTGTATTTTTTCAATATTTTTATTTATTATCTCCTAATAATTTAATTTTACAAATAATTCACTATTAATTTAAACATACATTTTTTCTTCCCTATTAGAGGATTTGGTTTTAAAGGCGGTTGTTTTTTGCCCGGTACTAAATCGTTGATCGGTCCCAACATGTTTAGAAATGGATTCCTTAACATTCCCGGGTTTAACTTTCTTTAGAGCATTTTGGAAATGTTTCAGGCTGATTTTATTAGATTTAATCCGTTCGGCATTATCGGTTCCGCCGGCTTTCACATATTCTCTAATGGATAGCATAACGGCTTCATTACACACCGCGGCGATGTCCGCTCCACTGAAGCTTTCGGTATCTTTTGCAAGCTTTTCTAGTTTTACATTCTTAGAAAGTGGTTTGCTCCTAGTATGAATTTTAAAAATTTCCTTCCGTGCGTAGAAATCGGGTTCCGGGATATAAATCAACCTATCGAATCTCCCCGGCCGAAGTAATGCTGTATCGATCATATCCGGTCGGTTAGTCGCACCGATCACCACAATATCGTGTAAAGATTCCAAACCATCCAGCTCGGTAAGTATCTGGCTTATTATCCGCTCAGTGACCTTCGCATCGCCAAAACCGCTACCCCTCACCGGAACTATTGCATCTATTTCATCGAAGAATATGATGCATGGTGCCGCCTGTTTGGCTTTTCTGAATGTTTCCCGAACCGCCTTTTCGGATTCGCCAACCCATTTGGACAAGAATTCGGGACCTTTAACACTGATAAAATTAGCTTCTGTTTCTGTAGCAACTGCTTTGGCAAGCAATGTTTTCCCTGTCCCTGGTGGACCATACAGTAAAATGCCCTTTGGTGCCTCGCCGTTCATGTGTTCAAACAATTTTGGATACCTTAACGGCCATTCGATCGCTTCCATGAGCTCTTGTTTAGCACCTGTCAAACCACCAATATCTTTCCAATGTACATTCGGATTCTCGATTATAACTTCACGCAACGCAGATGGTTCCAGTTCACGCAAAGCTTCCTTGAAGTCTGAGTTTAGCACTTCAAGATTATTCAATATTTCAGGTGGAATAGTATCTTCTTCGATGTTTATACTGGGTAAATTTCGTCTAAGTGCCCGCATTGCCCCTTCACGCGTTAATGCAGCAAGATCCGCACCAACAAAGCCATGGGTTATATCCGCCAATTTCGAGAGTTTTACCTTTTTATCAATTGGCATGCCTCGGGTATGGATCTTCAAAATTTCCCAGCGCGCTTTTCGATTGGGTATCCCAATTACAATCTCCCGGTCGAATCTTCCTGGTCGGCGTAGTGCGGGGTCCAGAGCATTTGGTCTATTAGTTGCCCCGATGACCACCACTTTACCTCGTGATTCTAATCCATCCATAATAGCTAATAATTGTGCAACCACGCGCCGTTCAACCTCACCGGATACTTCATCACGCTTTGGTGCAATCGAATCAATCTCGTCTATAAAGATAATACTTGGTGCATTTTCCTCGGCATTTTTAAAGATCTCCCGGATATTCTCTTCACTTTGGCCGTAAAATTTACTCATTACTTCAGGACCGCTTAAACTGAGGAAGTTTGAATTCGTTTCACTAGCCACCGCGCGGGCTAATAATGTTTTTCCTGTCCCCGGCGGGCCGTGTAATAATACGCCCTTTGGCGCCTCAATACCTAATTTATCGAAGAGTTCAGGATGTCTTAGAGGTAACTCGATCATTTCACGAACCTTTCTAACTTCTTCATCGAGGCCACCTACATCATCATAGGTGACCCGAGGCAATTTACTTATCTTTTCTGATACCGGTTTTTCACTTATATGAACCTCGGTTTTAGATTCCAGAATTACCGCATCACCACTCGGTGAGAAATTTGTTACTATTAAATCGATCTTTCTACCCATGACATTTATAGTTATTAGGTCACCTTTTGAAAGAACTCTACCTTCAAGGATCTGTTGTAAATATTCTTCCCCGCCCATGATCTTTAACTGTTGAGTAGGAGCAAAAGTTACTTTTCTTGCTGGTTTAGTTGTGATCTTTGTAATCATTACATTCTCATCGATACCTACATCTGCATTACGCCTGACCATACCATCTATTCGAACATTGTTTGATAGTTCATCATTAGGGAACCCCGGCCAAACCTTAGCTACAGTTTCATTTTTTCCGATGATTTTCACAATATCTCCAGTTTCCAATTTCATCTTCTTTTGAATAAATGGATCAATCCTAACGATACCTCGCCCAATGTCATTAGGTCGAGCTTCGGCAACTTTTAACTTAATTTCATTTTTTTTACTCATGATATAACCTCTTTTTAAATTGAAGATTTATAATAAGATTAAAGATTGAATATAACAAAGGGCACTACACAACCCGCAGTTGTATAGTTATGGTTATGTAGCCCCCCCTATTTAAATATTTCTACCCGCGTTAGATTACAGAATCTAAGGCAATAAAAGCTATGGCTAATATAAATCTTCTTGAGATTCAAGTAATATGCGCTGTCTAATTAATTGTCTAAATATATCTTCAATCACCTTTTCACGTAGCTCTAATGCTTCTGAGATCCTAGCTAAATTATGATCCTCATGGGTTAGCAAATAATATAGTAATTTCCTCTCATTATATTCTCTGGATAATTCTACAATTAAATTATTTGATTCTTGGACCACCTTTTCTCGGATGTTCAATAATTTTGAACGTTTTATTTTAAGGTCTTCCAATTCTTTATCTAGATTTTGTATAATAGTAGAGAACTCTGTTAGCTTCTTTCCCGGGTCTTCAATAGTTTTGCTATTTTGATAATCCCGGGCATATTTTTCATATTTATCTATTTCCTCTTTATCTTCCACATCTTCTATTTTCTTATCTTCGATCTCTCTATAGTCATATATTTCAGTATTAAAAGTATTAGGTCCTACATCTATTCTTAATGAAATGTGTTTACTCGAAACATAAATTTTTCTTGGCGGGCCACCTAATGTACTCTTTCCTTCGGACGATTCCACGAGTTTATGATCCTCAAGTACTTTCAAATGCTTCATGATCGCCTGTTGGCTGATGTTTAGCTCTTTTGATAATTGGAGCGGATAATGTTGTTCTTTAGCTAATTTTGCCAGTATCTTTCTCCGTATGGGGTTTTCTAAAATACTGAAAATAGTATCAAGTTCTTGATTGCTCATTTGTGATTCCTCATTCTCCTTAATGTTGATTTGTTAACCTGTAGTTGTATAGTCTTTATTACACTTAAATTTATCGTTTCACTGTTCGAGACAGGATTGTGCAAAGACAGGATTGTGAGAGGATAGGATATAAAACCGCCGTAGGCGGAGATATCCGCCGTTTTTAAACGGCGGTTTTATTTTTTCAAGCGGGGTAAGGCTATGTGCCATGCCCTAGGAATAGTTTTTAAAAAGAATGATGGCCATCATTCTTTTTGACAATCGCAATCGAAATAATGTGAAAGAATTTGACACTAATATTATATATCACTAATCCATTAAACTTTATTTAATATAAGTAAAATAATGAGAGGAGACAAAGTATGTACGAATACATTGGTTATATAATTTTTTTATTACTCGGACTTGCTTTAGCATTTTTTGGTAAAAGAATCATGGAGACACTCGCTTTTGTAATTGGAGCGATTATTGGCGCCGCTGTTGGTCTCTGGCTTGCACCAAGATTATTTGAATATGTTGACCAATATATCTCACTTGAAATATGTATAATCATTGCCGTTATAATAGGCGCATTAATAGGGGGCTATCTTGGAAAATCGTTAATGTATGGTATGATTTCATTTTTTGTTGCCATAACAATTGCAGGTGTCATACTAATGCTCACTAATGATGGTTTAATTGCGTTAATAACATTTTTCGTGGTACTTGTAATCATGTGGTTCATTGTTGAAAAATTCTTGGCAGTTATGACTGCATTTTTAGGCGGTTGTATGGTTGGTGCGGTGGTTATGTTTCTAACCGTGGACTTTGGTATTACATCATTCATTTTATTTATTGTCGCAGCAGCCATTTTAACCATTTTCGGTGCTCGGTATCAACTTCAACAAGAATAGTCCATAAGTAATTTAAATTAATTTATATTCAGGTGTAGATTGGTTATTTATGAAACTACCTTTAAAGTTACAGGAACTGGCGAGAAGAAATTGCCCAAAAATAGGAATAGGTATGGATGACACAAAAGAAGGGCATCAAATAATCCGAAAAAGTGTAACTCATGCAACCGCTAAGGGGTATGCCGAGGTTATTGTTTTTAATACACCTTCCGAGCTTGTAAAGGCTCTAAAAACTGGCGCGATATCCGGGGCAGTGCGAGGGACTTTATCGGCATTGGATACTCTGAATAAACTGAAAAACGAATTTAAACTTATATCAATCTATCGTTCAGCTCTTATGTGTATTGATGAAAAATATTGTTTTTTCCTGGCGCCCGTGGGCATCGACGAGGGAATTTTCATCGATGAACGGTTGCAGTTTATCAAACAGATCGACTCATTACTGCAACGACTGGCGATGACCTCCAAAACCGCAATTATCTCAGGTGGTCGGCTGCAGGATTTTGGCCGCTCAGGGCTGGTAGACGAATCTTTACAAGCAGGTGAGAAGCTATTCAATCTTGCCAAAGAATCCGGGTTCAATGCTAAGCATTATGGAATCTTAATAGAAGAAGCATACACCGATTCGAATATTATTATTGCACCAAATGGTATTGTGGGTAACCTGCTGTTTAGAACACTTCATTTTCTCGGTAACACACGAAGCTTTGGTGCGCCGGTGGTAAACTTGGATAAACCTTTCGTTGATACCTCTAGGAATAAAAAAGATTATTCAGATTCTATTATGCTTGCCAGTGCGTTGTATGCTCTTTAGAATGTCCAGTCAATATTCTGAACTTATAATGGAGTGATGTCTTAAGTTAAGCTAAATTCGGGAGCGGGTGCTGATTTATTTTTACTGAGATAGGAGCGGGCTCTGATTTATAATTATTGAGATAGGAGCGGGTGCTGATTGATATTTGTTTAATCAGGTTCGGGGTTAACAGTTATAATCAAGTACACGAGCCTAAATTATTGAAATATAATCAGAGCCTGATAAACGGATTCTAATTAGAGCCTAAACCAACGATATATAATTAGAGCCTGACAAGTGGATTAAATCAGAGCCTAACGAAGTGGAGCCCGAACCCGAGGATAATGGAATGATATCTT
>CBFDAW010000025.1:0-12012 GCA_965602865.1 uncultured Thermoplasmata archaeon | reverse complement strand
CTCCCAAACCGGGTCCAACATTGCCCAAAGTAGCCGCCACTGCCGATGAGGAAGTAATAATGTCCAGACCCAAAAAAGTGATCATAACGGTACAAATTACGAAAATCAGAATATATATGAAGAAAAATATCAGCACGGTACGAACGATTCTGTCCGGAATGGTGATGCCACCTAATTTAATGGGTATTACCGCCCGTGGGTGGATCGCCAATCTAACCTCGCGGCGGGCAGTTTTTAATAATACTAAAATTCTAACCACTTTAATGGCGCCGCCGGTAGAGCCTGCGCAGCCGCCAATGAACATTAAAAGTAAAATGATGAATTGCGAAGATGCTGGCCAAGTACCAAAGTCCGCTGTTGCGAACCCTGTCGTGGTTGTTATCGATACTACCTGGAACAACCCGAAACGGAACGAATCGGTTAATGAATAAACACCCCTGACCGCGAGCTCGCCGGTGATAAAAATGGTGCCGAGGGCAATAATTAGTATATAAAACCTGAACTCTGTATCTTTAAACAGGTTTTTGATTTTACCGGTTAATAATTGATAGTGTAATACAAAATTGGTTCCCGCTATCAACATGAACACGATTATTATGATATCTACAAGAGGGCTATTGTAATATCCAATGCTTGTGGTATGTGTCCCGAAACCACCAGTTGCCAAGGTCGTGAACGTATGACAGACCGCATCATACAACGCATCCGGGTGGCCCTTGGAACCGATTGCAAAATATAACAAAATTATCTCAATTACCGTGAATAAACCGTAGATTAACCAAAGTAATTGTGCCGTATGCTGGATTTTTGGTTTTAATCTCGTAACCGTGGGGCCCGGTACTTCTGCGCGTAATAACTGCATACCCGCACCAAATATACGTGCTAGAATTACAACGGAAAGTACGATTATGCCCATTCCACCGAGCCACTGGATGAGTGCACGCCACAGAAAGATGCTGTGTGAATATGTATCAAGATAATCCTCTGAAGAAACTTCAAGGATTGTAGCACCAGTGGTTGTAAAACCAGACATCGATTCGAAAAATGCTTCAATAATGTTTGGTATGGTGCCGCTAAATATGAATGGTAAACTACCAAAAAAGGCGATAATCAACCACCCAGCGCCTACCACCGCAAATGCTTCACGATCTCGAAGCGATTCAGAATAACCCCGGCAAGTAAAACGTAGAATTACACCGGTTATGAAAGATAGTAGGAATGGAATAAAATAGGAAACGATCAGAGAGCCTATGGACTCATTATATAAATAACCGGTAATCATCGGAAGGAACAATGAAAAACTGAACAAGATAAGTATCCATCCAATGGTGTCCATCACAGCTTTATATCTCATTTTTGTATTCCTCACAAAAAAATGCACCAACGACTTAAATTGTCTCGATGGTTTGAACCTATATCCTCCAATTTCATGATTTACTATTTATTTGATCAATTTCTCTAATCTCTGAAATGCATCGGTTCGGACAAACAATATCAATTCATCATCCAGTTTGATCGTGAAATTACCTCTGGGGATTACCACTTTTCCATTCCTTACTACTGCACCAACCAAAGTATTTTTCGGGAATTTTATCTTTTTTAATGTTCTATCACGTAATTTAGATTTTTCGGTAATTTTATATTCCACCACCTGTGCTTCACCACGGTTTAGGATACTAACAGATAACAGCCCAGGGCGGTGGACATATTTCAAAATTGTACTCACGGTAACCAGCCGTGGGCTAACCACCAAGTCCACACCCACATCTTCCAGCATTGATTTGATACCGGGCCGATCCACTAACGCAATGGTACGTTTTGCATTGTGCTGTTTAGCCAATAAGCAGGAAAGTATGTTGGTTTCTTCTTTATTAGTGGTCGCTAAAAATGCGTCAACACTGGTGATCCCTTCATCGAGTAAGAGTTCCCTGTTTGTTCCATCGCCATGGATCACGAGCACTTTCGGCAATTTTTCCGATGCAAAATTACACCTCTCTTCTGATTCGTCAATAAGGATAATATTTATATCCTGTTCCTGCAGTGATCTTGCCAAATGCATGCCTATCCTGCTGGCACCGATTATCATAACCTTTTTCACGATATTTTCAAAATTAACCTTCTCCTGATGACCGAATAGTTTTTCGATATTCTCGACATGCCCCAAATCGCTCATCACTATTACCACACGGTCATGAGGTAAGAAGATATCCGAGCCACGGGGGATCAGTACGTCTGCATCACGAAAGATGGCTGCTACATTACATTTTTCAGGCAGTGTACTTTTTTTCAGTGTCCTCCCAATAAGTGGTGCACCTGATTCCACGCGGACATCCAGTGCTTGGACCTTACCATCTGCAAAAATCGAGATATCCACTAAACTTGGTATTGATAGAATCCGGGACATTTTAATGGCAGCCACGAGCTCGGGGCAAATCGCGGTGTCGATACCTAGATTTCTAAACTTTTCAGATTCTATGGGTTCATCAATATAATCCAGGTTATTAATTCGTGCAATAGTTTTACAGCCTTTCAATTTTGCAATGGCACATGATAACATATTGGTCTCATCAGAACCGGTTACTCCAATAAAAATATCTGCGGAATTTATATAGGCTTCATCTAATTTAACAGGCGAGGCGGCGTTACCGTTAATAGTAAGAACATCTAAACTTTCGACTCGAGAACAGGCGTTTCGATCTTGATCGATTATTGCGATATTATGTCCTGCTTCTGATAACGACCGAGCAATGGTATACCCAACTTCACCAGCACCGGCGATTACGATATACATTAGTTTAGCAAAAACAAATGCTATTAATTTAAATCTTTCGGTTTGAATATTGCTGATATATTTTACTGGCAACATGTGAAACGAATAATTGGCGGATTTGGGATTTGAGTATAAAAAAATATTAATATAATCTTCTCATATTTGTTATGGTGATAAAATGAGTACCGAAGAGATGGAAGAGGGTTCCAAAGCGATAGCTATAGCCGAGCCTGTGTCAGACAATGACGACTCCGCCTCTGCAGCGCCAGCCGCACCCGCTGCAAAAACTACTACCAAAGCAAAACCAGCCGCCCAAGTCGCACCGGTAGCATCGGCGGAGCCGAAATCACAAGCTTCGGAACCCGAATCAGAACCAAAAGAAGATCAAAATGAGCTAGATACAGAAGACGCCGCCGAAGAACAAGATGATGAAAGTTCAACCGAAAGTGCCGGCTCAGCCAATACACCAACTCATACACCCACCCCTATACCCTCATCATCACCGTACCCACCACCTACATCACAATCACAAAATCCACTTCAAACGACGTCAACAGGAACCAGCCTCATGGGCGTTCCTTCAATTGACTTGACTTATCCCTTCTTCTTGCATAACAATTTCTTAATGTTGTTCATCATAATCGGGATGGTCTTTACTTTGATCGGTGGGATCTTAAGTGGTACCGCTTTTATTAGTTCAAATAGTGATTTCTATGGTGCAAGTGTGATTACAATAAGTCTTGGTTTGTTCACTATTTCGACATTTCTGATTTTAGGGGCATTATTTAGAGACGACCTAGATCATTTTGTTAGATTGGGGTTTCTTATTACCGGTGCTTTTTCAATTTTGGGATTGGTATTATATTCCAGATTTGGTATCTCATTATAAAAATCGATCAGAAATCCATATTCCAAATGAATAGATCTTGAAATTTCGGATGTGTAGCCAGGTCGATATACTCTATCTTTTTAGCCAATTCTACAACCTGTTTTCGAGCCGCCGAAGAGCGTAATAGGATCTTTGCCCCGGTTCCGGCAGCATTGCCGATAGCTTTTATTTTTTCGGGTTTAATTTTTGGTAATAAATTGATCCCTATCGCACTTTTTTGTTTAATGTAATTACCAAACGCACCGGCTAGGTAAAGCTCATCCAGCTCGGAAACGGTAACCCCCACCTCTGACATTAATATCTCAATTCCCGTTCGAATTGCCGCCTTAGCTAATTGTATCTCACGAATATCATTTTGTGTGATGGTAATAGCCGTATCAAGATCAGATTCATTCCGGGGTACGATCATTAGCTCGGGTAAAACCAAGTCACAACTGGAGGTTGGGCCCATCGTGTCCTTAAGCTTGATTCTTTTCGGATATTTTAACCATTTCTTATTTGTATCTTGGTCAATCGTGCCTTTTTCACTAATCGCACCTACACGGCGGAATTCACTAATACCATCCACTACACCTGAGCCAGTAATGCCCAGAGACCGTTTGCCATCAATAGTAGAATATTCAACCATCCTATTCCGAATCGAAATTTCAAAAACCGCCCCGGGACATGCACGGATACCGAACTGAAGGTTTCCACCCTCAAAGGCGGGTCCCGCCGCGGCTGAACATGCTACTATACGATTATGACCCTTAAGCAATATCTCACCATTCGTACCGATGTCCAGGGCTAATTGTACTTTTGATTCTGAGCTACCGGGGTCCTCCAAATCGAGCATATTCGTCACTAATGCAGATCCTATTGCATCGGCACCAAGAAACCCGGCTACGATTGGACCAACATAGACTTGACCATTTTTATTGGTATTTAACTTAAGATTTGCTGCGCGTGTATAATAATCTCCATTAAACGCCGGTGTGTATGGCGCGGTTCCCAGTGAAGAAACCGGGATGCCTAAAAAACTCAAAAGCATGGTTGGGTTTCCAACCGCTACCAGCTCGTAAATGTTCTCTGGCTCGACCCGAGCCTCGGCACAGAGTTGTTTAATCAGGTCGTTTATGGTATTCCCCAACATCATACTCAGCTGTTGTATACCCTCATTATATTCCATAGTAAATCTGATTCTTGAGATCACATCCGCACCAATGCGAATTTGTGGATTAACCGAAAAAGCTACGCCGACTTCAGCTCCGGTTATTAAATTCAATAGATATGCAACTATCGTGGAGGTGCCAATATCCAGTGCAATTCCATAACATCGACCGTTTTGTTCTTTTTTTTCTTGATCGAAACCTTTAGTTGCCAATACATCCAAAATCTCAGTTTTCAAGGGTGAGAAGCTAATGACAGTATCAACCTGCCAATCATTTTCATGCAATCGTTGTGTCAATAAGGACATCATTGACCGCGACAGCGCAATCTTATCCTTATCAATTTTCAAATCACTACATATGCACCTTCCCAATCGTTCAAGATCGGAGATATTATTGTCCAGTGTGGGTTTGGGTAGTGAACAATGTTGGATTTTAATCACGGGATCTAAGGTGAACTTCAATTCGACTTGTTTATCTATCTCACCATTTGCCAGAATACCCGAAGATATCTTGCTTCTATCACCGACTAGTTCCAAGCTCCATGGCGGTAGTTCGACATCAATATCATCTTTAATAACCGTCGTACAAGCCAAGCGATAACCCCTCTTTAACTCTGAATCGGTCAATAATCGTTTGGAGTTTTCATCTGGAGGCATGTACGTATCCTGTGGATGCCTTAAAATTCTGACCTTACATTTACCGCATTTTCCGTTTCCGCCGCAAGGACCGATAATATTGAAATTCAGCCGATTCGCTGCTTCGAGAATCGTAGTGGGCCGGTTAAGAAAGACCTTTTTTCCCAGGGGGTGGAAATAGATTACGAAATCCTTCATAATAAATGTGGGAATTACTATTTTCCTATTAATAAATTGAGATTGAAATTGATTCTAAATGATTTACTGTAATGCCCAAGAGCAAATTTTATAGTTCTCAGTGCATTTACCCAATTTGATCCTATCAATAAATATATTAATTATTTCATCTGGTTAAATCATTTTTAATTAATTTAATCTTAAATAAATCCCATTCTATTTTAATTTACAGAACCCAGGGTGAAAATTATGGCAAATGCAACGGTTGATAAGAATACAACGGAGAAATTTATCAAAGATATAATATCCTCAAAATCGTTAGACAAAACCAAAATAATTACCGTCTTACAACAGGTACAACATGAATTTGGTTACCTATCCCGAGAAGCGCTCACATTTATTTCCCAACAATTGAAGATTCCTGAGATCGATGTATTTGGAGTCGCAACATTTTATGCTCAATTTAGATTTAACAAGCCCGGAAAACATCCCGTCAAAGTATGTGAGGGTACCGCTTGCCATGTTCGAGGTGGTAAAGCACTTATGCAAGCAGTGGAACGTGAATTACACATCAGTCATGGTGAGACTACCGAGGACGAGCGATTTAGCCTAGAACGGGTCGCCTGCCTAGGCTGTTGCGCACTCGCACCTGTGATGGTGGTGGATGAGGATGTATATGGCTCATGTACTACCACTAAGGTAGGTGAGATATTGAAGAATATACGTGGGGTGGATTGAAATGGATTTTGAAAAAATCCAAGAAACGGCAAATGCAAAATGGCTGGACCTTATCAATAGTGACACGCCTGTTATATATTATGGTTCTGCCTCGTGTGGCCGTGCCGCAGGAGTTATGGCTGTGAAAGACGCCATAACAGACTCTCTGAAAAAATTGAATATTGATGCAAAATTAGTGGAAGTAGGTTGCATTGGCCCATGCTGTTATGAGCCATTGATATATATCCAGAAACCAAAGAATCCTCCAATATGCTATTCGAACCTAACACCAGATAAGGTTGAAGAGCTTGTAAAAGGATATTTGATAGAGAATGATCCGAAAAAAGAATTAGCGTTAGGTGTATTGGGCGATGAATCCATATTCGATATCCCACTTTTATTCGAACATCCTATGCTTAAATCACAAGTTAGACTTGTTTTACGTAATTGTGGTATAATTAATCCAAATGATATAGATCATTATATAGCCAAGGACGGTTACAAAGCAATTACAAAGGTCCTCTCCATGACCCCCGATGAGGTGATTACTGAGATTAAAGATTCAGGATTACGTGGTCGAGGCGGTGCCGGGTTTCCTACGGGTACAAAATGGGGATTTTGTAAAAAAGCCGAGGGGAAGCCTAAATACCTGATTTGTAATGCCGATGAGGGCGACCCTGGGGCGTTTATGAACCGTTCATTGCTGGAAAGCGACCCCCATGCTGTTCTGGAAGGTATGCTGATCGCGGCGTATGCTATCGGTGCTAGTCATGGGTATATCTATTGCCGTGCAGAATACCCATTGGCAATAGAACGCCTGGAAAATGCTATTAAACAAATGGAAGAGTACAATCTAATAGGGAAAGATATACTGGGTACAGATTTCTCCTTTGATATAACTATTAAAGAAGGGGCAGGTGCTTTTGTTTGCGGCGAAGAAACCGCACTGATTGCGTCCATCGAAGGCAAGCGCGGGAGACCAAGCCCAAGACCACCCTTCCCCGCAGTCTCAGGCGTGTTTGGTAAACCAACCATTATTAACAATGTTGAAACCCTTGGCAGCCTTGCAAATATAATAAGGATGGGTGCCAAAAAATATGCGGAGTATGGCTCAGAAACTACTAAAGGAACAAAGACATTCTCACTGGTTGGTAAAGTTAAGAGAACTGGATTGATAGAGGTACCACAGGGAACAAAATTGAAAGACATCATATTTGGAATAGGAGGCGGGGTCGAGAACGATAAAAAATTCAAGGCAGTTCAGACCGGTGGGCCATCCGGCGGTTGCATACCTGCATCCAAGATGGATTTACCTGTAGATTATGAATCACTTACTGCAGCAGGGTCCATTATGGGCTCTGGTGGATTAGTGGTTATGGATGAAGATACATGTATGGTTGATATTGCCAGGTTCTTTTTGAATTTTACCCAAGAAGAATCATGTGGGAAATGTACACCATGTCGTGATGGTACTCGAGTAATGCTTGAAATGCTTACTGATATAACCAATGGAAAGGGTAAAGAAGGTGATATAGAAACTTTAGAGGAGCTAGGGACAATAATAATGGACACATCATTATGCGGTCTTGGCCAGACTTCCGCAAATCCTGTATTGACCACAATTAGGTACTTCAGAGACGAGTATGAGGCACATATCAAAGACAAAAGATGTCCCGCTAAGGTATGTTCTGAACTGTTTCATTATGAAATCGACAAAGAAACTTGTATAGGGTGTAGACTCTGTGCAAAGAAATGTCCGGCGGGGGCGATTTCTGGTGAGAAAAAGGAGTCACATGTTATTGATTTAGAGAAATGTATCAAGTGTGGCGTATGTTTTTCTGTCTGTCCCAAGAAGGTCCGAGCCGTAAGAAAAGTGGATAATGATAATAACCACAAAGGGGGTGGTGATTAATGATAACAATAAACGGGCATGAGTACGAGTTCAAGCCTGGACAGACCATTTTGGAGGCGGCAACCGAGGCGGGTATATATATACCAACCCTTTGCCATCATCCCTGCCTACCCGCACAAAGCGCCTGCCGGCTTTGCGTGGTGGAGGTGGAAGGCGCAAGAACACTATGCTCTAGTTGTTCATATCCTGTTAGAGATGGGTTGAAGGTTAATACTGACACTGAGCGTGTGCGAAAAGCCCGGAGAATGTTAGTAGAATTAATCCTTCGCTCTCACGAATTGAAATGTGTGGTCTGTGATAAAAACGGCTCGTGCGAACTTCAGAGGATCGCATATGATTTAGGAATCGATAAATCTCGGTTTGGCTTTAAACGCAAGGGGATTCCAATTGACGACTCCTCGCTCGCGATCTATATAAACATGGACCAGTGTATATTATGCGGTAGATGTGTAGCTGCATGTAATGATTTATTGGTGAATGAGGTCTGGGGATTTACTGGTCGTGGCTCGCAATCAAGAGTAAGCACGGCATTCCACGACCCGTTGATAGACTCGACTTGTGTAATATGCGGTGGTTGTGTGTCAGCATGCCCGGTCAATGCCATACTCGATAAACGTTCTTTGGGACAGGGGAGATCTTTTGAAATGACGAAGACTCGCGTAGTGTGTCCGTACTGTGGTGTTGGTTGCACATTCGAGCTTAATTCCAGAGATAACCAATTTATTAGAGTTACCACAAATGAATTCGGGTATGTGAACGGCATCATGACATGTGTCAAGGGTAAGTTCGGTTTGGATTTTATTAACCATCCGGATAGACTTACTTCACCCTTAATAAAAGAGAATGGTGACTTTCGTGAAACAACCTGGGACGACGCTTACGAGGTTATTGCTAAAAAATTCAAAGAGCTGAAAGATAAATACGGCCCAGATGCGCTTGCCGGGTTTAGCTCATCAAAATGCAGCAATGAAGAAAATTTCTTGATGGAGAAACTGGTCAGATGCGTGTTTGGGACAAATAATGTTGATAATTGTGCCAGGTTATGCCATGCATCCACTGTGGCGGGCTTGAAAAAGGCATTTGGTTCAGGGGCGATGACGAATTCAATTGCTGAAGTGGATAAATCAGATGTATTCCTGGTAACTGGTTCGAATACAACTGAGACTCACCCGGTAATAGGTTCTATGATAAAACGCGCGATCAAATACGGAAATGCAAAACTGATTGTAGTGGAGCCGCGTGAGATCGAACTCACGAGATTTGCAAATGTCTGGCTGCGCCAAAAGAACGGTACGGATGTGGCTTGGCTAAATGGTATGATGAATGTGATACTGGAGGAGGGGGTGGAGGATAAGAAATTCATTGAAGAGCGTTGCACGGACTTTGACAAATTGAAGGAAACCGTGAAAAAATATACACCTGAATATGTCGAGGATATCACGGGCATCCCTGCCGACGACCTACGCAAGGCGGCAAGATTATATGCCAACGCCAACCGGGCAGCAATATATTATGCAATGGGTATCACACAACATTCTACAGGCACGGATAATGTATTATCAATCGCTAATCTCGCAATGCTTACGGGTAATGTGGGTTTCGAAGGCACTGGTGTGAATCCGTTGCGCGGGCAGAACAATGTCCAGGGTGCATGTGACCTTGGAGCACTACCCAATACATTACCGGGTTATTCGGACCTGACGAATCCGGAGATTCGAGGTAAATTCGAGAGAGCCTGGGGAGTTCAATTGCCCGATAAAGTGGGTAAAGGTATTGTGGAAATTCTGAACGCTGCCTCAGGGGGCGAAATTCATGGATTATATATATTAGCAGAAAATCCAATGGTCTCGGACCCGGATACTAATCATGTAAAAGAAGCTCTGGAGAAACTGGATTTTTTAGTGGTCCAGGATATATTCTTAACCGAGACAGCCAAGTTAGCAGATGTGGTTCTCCCAGGTGCATGCTTTGCTGAAAAGGATGGAACAATAACAAACACTGAAAGAAGGATTCAAAGATCATATAAGGCATTAGACCCGCCCGGCGAGGCAAAGGCGGACTGGCAAATCTTATACGAAGTATCCACAAGGATGGGCTATGAGATGAATTATAATCACCCGAGCGAGATCATGGACGAGATCGCAGAGCTGGCGCCAATCTACGGCGGGATCCATTACGACCGCCTTGGTGATGCTGGTCTACAATGGCCATGCCTTGATCGCGATCATACGGGGACCAAATTCCTACATAAGGATAAGTTCGCCCATGGTAAGGGTGTATTCCATGGGGTGGAGTTTAAACCACCCGCCGAGGTGCCTGACTCCGAGTACCCGTTAGTGCTGTCCACAGGTCGCATGTTGTACCATTTCCATACCGGCTCAATGACCAGGCGCTCTTACACCCTGGATCAAACCGTGCCTGAGGGTTATATGGAGATACACCCAAAGAACGCTGAAGAATTGGGAATAACCGAGGGAGATTATGTGAATGTAACCTCACGCCGCGGAACCATAAAAACCAAGGCAAACGTAACAGAAAAGGTTGCGAAAGGCTCGGTGTTCATACCATTCCATTTTGCTGAGGCGGCGGCGAATGTACTAACCAATCCGGTTCTCGACCCGATCGCAAAGATTCCAGAGTTGAAAGTATGTGCTGTTAAAGTTGAGAAGATCGGAGAGTCAAACTGAAAAAATCTTGCATGAATCGATGATGGGGTGCAGTGGGACCGGATTAATTCCGGGAATAGATTTTTGTAAGAAAACAAATATAGTAAATATCTACTATAGCTATTTCTTGCTATATAATCAGTCACCGAAAACAGCTATAGTAGAATCCAGCGATAATCTTAAATATTAAATTTAGCGAACAACAGCAAGGAATTCTCAAAGAGAAGATATATTCTCGGTATAGGTGAATGATCCTATTGCCCTTTTTCGAGTTGCATCCATTCATATTATCATCAGTAACAATAAGAAGTGGATTAAAGTACAAAACTATATAATACAAAACGATTTTTTCCCCACCGACTAAGGTTGAATCGGAGCTATCAGATGCCTATCGCCGATCTTGAGCTGGATGCACCGGGCAAGCAGGTTATTTTGCTCGGCAACGAGGCGCTCGCCCGCGGATTTTTCGAAGGCGGGCTGCAGCTAGCGGCAGCGTACCCGGGTACGCCGTCTTCGGAAATTATGGAAAGTCTGATCAGGCTGGGGCGGCGGTATAAGTTCTATACTGAATGGTCGGTGAACGAGAAGGTAGCCGCCGAAGTAGCCATTGCCGGTTCGATGTCGGGGCTGCGGGCCATGTGCTCTATGAAGGGTGTGGGCGTCAATGTTGCCAGCGAACCGTTCCAGGCGTTCACATACATGGAACCAAGGGGCGGGATTACCATTGTAACCGCTGACGACCCCGGGCTGCACAGCTCCCACACCGAGCAAGATAACCGGTATTATGCCCTACAGATGTACATGCCGGTGTTTGAACCATATGATGCTTCCGAGGGTCATGCCATGACGAAGGAACTCTTCAAGCTCTCCGAAGCTTGGAGCAGACCCGTAATGCTGCGGAGCTCTACACGACTGGGGCATACTAGTGCTAATATAACCTTGGGAAAGTTTTCGAAAAAGCGGCCAACTCGTGGCCGATTTATCCGCGATCCCGCTCACTGGGTGAACTTACCCATGAACGCACGCAAGATGCGTTTGAGCATGATTGCGAGAATGGAGAATGTAACCAGACAAATGGATAAACTGAAGTTTAAC
>CBFDAW010000024.1:0-12245 GCA_965602865.1 uncultured Thermoplasmata archaeon | reverse complement strand
ATATGGGGGGGGGGAAAAGAGCATAAAGAGATTCAAGATTCTTAATTATGCACATTGACATTGTTAGAAACGTTTATTTGTGGCATAAGCAATAATCCATCGTGTATTGTAATGGACTTAAATGAATTCCAGACCAGAAAACAGAAGATTGACATTCTATTAAAAGAACAGGGCTGGTTAGTTGATGATAAGTCAAAAGTCATCATAGAAGTTGATACAAAACAGTCCGATTTCAATCAACCAAAATATGAACAAGTCAATGACACCCTTTCAAACGATCTCGAGAGCAAATATGTTGATTATCTGCTTCTTGACCAGTATGGTTTTCCTAT
Organism: uncultured Thermoplasmata archaeon; assembly: GCA_965602865.1. Taxonomy (GTDB): domain Archaea; phylum Thermoplasmatota; class Penumbrarchaeia; order JAEHCK01; family JAEHCK01; genus CBFDAW01. Next base: position 11,913 of record CBFDAW010000024.1, on the reverse strand, counting down.
TGCAATAGTCGAAGCAAAAAGAACGTCGAAAGATCCATTACTAACTGCAAAAGAACAAGCAAACCAATATGCAGATGATATTAAGTCTCAGATAGGAAAAAATATTTTCATTTTTCTATCTAACGGCTATGAAATTTGACTCTGGGATAGGGAAAGATATCCACCACGAATGGTGAAAGGATTTTTTACTTTATCAGATCTTGAAAGAATGAGATATCAGGTTGAAAATCACAAATCTTTGCTAAATATTGAAATCAATACAAAGATTACAGATATATCAAAGAGCATTGAAAATGTAAAACGGATACTGGAGCATTTACAACAGGGCCATAGAAAAGCCTTGATTATAATGGCAACGGGTACGGGTAAGACAAGAGTTTCAATGGCTATTATTGATGCTCTACTTAAAAACGATTGGGCTCAGAAAATTCTATTTCTTGCAGATAGAAGAGCACTTCGTGATCAAGCATGGAATGATGGTTATAAAGTTAATTTTCCCAATGAAGCAAAATCGAAGATATTATCCGGTAAATTCGAGAAAGACAAAAGACTGTACGTTTCAACTATCCAGACATTTATGGATATCTATAATCAAAAAGATGAGAATGGAAGATATCTGATCTCTCCTGGAGAATTTGATGTAATTATCTCAGATGAAGCCCATAGGTCGATTTATAACAAATGGAGAGATGTATTTACATATTTAGATGCTATCCAAATCGGTCTTACCGCAACTCCTGCGGATTATATTGATAGGAACACCTTCTACTTTTTCAATTGTCGTGAAGGCTATCCTACGGCAATGTATGATTATTACGAGGCTGTGGAAGATGGCGTTCTTGTTGATTTTAGAAAACATGTATTCGGAGCCCAGACTCATTTTCAAATCGAAGGAGTAAAGGAAAAAGACCTCTCGCCAGAAGAAAAGTCCGAGCTGATACGTCAAGGTTTAAATGAGGAAGAAGTAGATTTTGAGGGGACCGACATCGAGAAAAAGATCGTTGTCACGGGCACCAATGAAGCCATCGTTCGGGAGTTCATGGATAATTGTGTTATGGACATTACCGGAAACCTACCTGCAAAAAGTATTTTCTTTGCCATCACTAAGAAACACGCAAAAAGGTTGCTGGAAGCTTTTGATAAGTTGTATCCGGAATATCACGGCAGGCTTGCCAAGGTTATCATTTCCGAAGACAGTAGGGCACAGGACCTCATAAAAGAATTCAAAACGAGTTCTTTTCCAAGAATTGCAGTTTCAGTAGATATGCTTGATACTGGAATCGATGTCCCGGAGGTCTGCAATCTTGTATTCGCTAAACCACTTCGATCCAAGATAAAGATCTGGCAGATGATTGGTAGAGGCACTAGATCGAACGATGCGTGTGATCATCTGGAATGGCTTCCCAACGGTAAAAAAGAGTACTTCAAGATATTCGATTTCTGGAAGAACTTCGAGTTCTTCGATATGAAACCCGATGGCGATCACAAGGAATCATCGGAAGCAATAACAACCAGGACATTCCTGATTCGACTCCAGCAGATGAATAAATTGAACCAGATGAACGATATAAAAGGTTTCGAGGAGATGAAAACCAAGGTGTTGGAGGACATCGAATCGCTTCCAAAGGATTCCATTTCCGTTAAAGATCGGATAAGAGAGATAGAACGGTCGCTGTCACCCCAGATATGGGATAACGTTGGTATCGATCCGATGGATTTTATGAAGGAAAAGATCGCACCTCTAATGAGATTCAAGCCCGAGGTGAACCCTAAATCCGCTTCGTTTACATTATTCTTTGAAAAATTAAGCTTGGCTATATTGGAAAACAATACTAAAGAATTCGAAAGGATGCAGCAAAAGATCGCAGAATACTTAAATTGTCTCCCAATAACATTGGACGTCGTGAAAGAAAAGAAAGAATTGCTAGATAAGGTAGTTTCCCATAAGTTCTGGAACGAGATCAGTTTTGAAGATTCTAAAATGCTTATAACAGAATTTGCCGAATTGATGAAATATAAGACCGATGAGCCGACTATCCAGTATATCTTTAATATGGACGATTACATACAAGATATAAAATTTATCCAGATAGGTCCTGATATGCAAGAGGAATATGTGGATGTGTATAAAAAGAAAGTTGAAGAAAAGATTAAGGAATTGGCCGAGAATCATCCGACTATCATGAAGATCAAGAACGGTGATGTGCTTGTTGAACAGGACTTAGAGGACCTTGAATCGACACTTTACAACCCTGAGTTATGGATATCCGAAGAGAATCTTAGAAAGGTATACTATCAGAGCAAGGGCACGCTGGTCCTGTTCATCAAAAAGATACTCGGGCTCTACAAGTTCCCGGACCCGGCAGAAAAGATCAAGGAGACCTTTCAAACCCATATTATGGAATATAATTTGCAGTACGATTCCAGGCAGTTGAATTTCATCAGGACAATCCAGACCGTATTTCTGGCAAAGAAACATATTGAGTTCGACGATCTTTGGGATCCGCCCTTTACAAATTTCGGATTGAACGCGGCAACCAATCTGTTTTCTGATGAAGAGCTTGTAGGTTTCATAAGGATGTGCAATGATCTAGAGATAGAATTGTTCGAAGTAGAGGCTTGAATGGGGTTTTTTAGTTTTATTTACCTCTCCCATACGAGGTTTAATATCTACCAATATCCTCTTTTTTCCGAAACGATCATTTCATTTTGAAAATAAATGGGACAATAGTGGATTAAATAGGATAACTTTAATATAGTAATTATCCCATTTAGGTATCGCATTATCCCATTTTGGAGGAGAATAATGAATTCCCTGATACCTAAATTCATTGAGAACCCAGACCTTTATGTGGGAAATTCCGCCACATTACGCGCCATCGGGGAGTTTAAAGGAAGACAAGATATTTATTTGAAATTAGAGACCGAAGCACTGGAAACGTTGAGGAACCTGGCACTTATCGAATCAACGGAGTCCTCGAACCGCTTGGAAGGAATAGTGACCACGCATAAACGTATAATTGATATTGTATTAAGATCCTCAGCGCCCAGAAATAGATCGGAACAGAAGATCGCGGGCTATAGAGACGCATTGGCGTATATACATGAGAACTGGAAGGCTATGGAGATGAACATACACAGTATCAAGTTGTTACACAGCATGATCTATAAATTCTTGACTGTAGAAGGAGGAAACTGGAAACAGACCGAGAACGTCATCATGGAAAAGTATGCCGATGGGACCATGCGCGTTCGATTCCAGCCGGTTTCAGTGGAGAAGACTCCCAGTGCGATGGAAGTTCTTATTCTCGGATACCAGGATGCGATTAACAGCGGCGGAGAACCATTAGTGATCATTCCTTTGACAATTCTTGATTTCCTCTGCATACATCCGTTCAGCGACGGTAACGGTAGAATGGCCAGATTATTAACACTGCTATTGTTGTATAAAGCCGGCTATCATGTTGGAAAATACATCAGTTTGGAGCGTATCTTCGAAAGCTCCAAGCAATCCTACTATGAAACATTGGAAGCATCATCTATAGACTGGCACGAAAGCGAGCAGGACATCGTCCCATGGACCACCTACTTCTGGGGTGTTATTATTGCGGCATACAAGGAGTTCGAAAGCAGGGCAGGTTCCATCAAGAAGTTTTATGGCTCCAAGACAGAGCTAATACATCAGGCGATCGAAAGAAAATTCGCTCCTTTCTCGATATCCGAGATCGAAGATGAATGCCCAGGCATCAGTCGGGTTATGATAAAAACCGTGCTAAGACAAATGCGCGATTCCGGGGAGATACGATCGACGGGAGTTGGAAGGAGTGCGAAGTGGGTGAAAGTGGAGACTGTGGAAAAAACTGAGGAAAAAGCTGTGGAAAAGGATTTTAGTGATGGGTGGTATGAAAAGTGGTATGAAATGGGATTAACGGAGAGGGAAATACAAATAATTATGGAGATCAAAAAGAATCCGAAGATTTCAATAAGTATAATATCCAAAATATTGGGCATATACCCCTCAGCAGTACAAAAACAACTGAACAAATTAAAATATAAGGGCATTTTAGAAAGAATCGGACCAGCCAAGGGCGGGCATTGGGAGATAATTGAATCGACTGGTGATATGGAGATGTAACTGATGCAGACAGACCTAACAAACATGATGAATAAGAAAAAAGGACTGGCTGAGCTTAAAAAACGCGAACTCGTAGCCCTTATTAAGGAATTAATGTGTTTGGACAAGAACAACCAGGCTTATGTCGAAGCCAAATTCGCCACCGGTTCGGAAATGTCAAAACCGATCGGACACTATAAACAGGTGATCAAAAACGAGTTCTTCCCGCAAAGAGGACATGGCCAGTTGAGGCTTCGTGTGGCAAAGAAGGCTATTTCCGATTTCAAAAAAGCCTCGAACGACACCAAAGCAACGCTGGACCTAATGCTTTATTATGTTGAGATAGGAGTAGAGTTCAGTAACGAATACGGCGATATAAATGAGAATTTCTACTCGAGTATCGAATCAGTATTTAGCAAAGTTATTGATATTTTAACAGTAGATGACAATGCCGAACTCGCCAAATACTTTTTACCGAGGCTGCAGAAGATAGTGGCTGATACCAAAGACATTGGCTGGGGGTTCCACGATAACTTATCGTATATGCTGGATGAATTGGTGGTGGAAGAGTGAAGCAAAAGGAGTTGCCAGATGGATGGTTATTAACAACAATTAATGATGTCATTTTAGAAACAAAACAAATATCTCCAGCAACTGAATTCCCAAACGATACATTTCAATACATAGATATCTCATCTATCGACTCAGATATAGGAAAGATTAATTCAACAAGACAAATACTTGGGAAAGATGCACCAAGTAGGGCAAAACAAGTAATACAAATTGGAGATTTATTGATATCAACAGTAAGACCTAATTTAAACACCGTTGCTCTTGTTCCAGATGAGCTAGATAATCAAATATGCTCCACAGGATTTTGTATTCTGAGGGCAGATCGCTATCAAATAATTCCCGAATATCTTTTTTATATTTCAAGAACTAATTTTTTTATTCAATCGTTAGTGAAACGATGTAAAGGTGCAAATTATCCAGCAGTTTCAAATACAGATGTTAAATCATTGATTATCCCCCTCCCGCCGCTCGAAACCCAAAAGAAGCTCGTGGCCATCCTGGAGAAAGCGGAGCAGATTCAACGGCTTCATGCGGAGGTTGACGAGCATTTTGACGAACTGATCAAGAGTATTTTTATTGATATGTTCGGTAACCCCATGACGAATCCGAAGGGGTGGGAAATTGGGACTATTGAAGAATGTTGTGAATTAGTTACCGATGGTGAACATAATACTCCGAGAAGGTCCGAAGATGGGATTTACCTCCTTTCTGCTAGGAATATTCAGAATCACAGTATTTCATTGACCGATGTTGATTTCATCGATAAAATTGAATATCAACGTATTTCAAAAAGAATAATACCTAAAAGAAATGATATTTTAATTTCATGTTCGGGTACCATAGGAAGAGTTACACGAGTTAGAGAGGATTTTCCATTTCAAATGGTACGAAGTGTTGCTCTTATCAGACCAATTCTCGAAAGAATTCGTTCGATATATTTAGAATACGTTTTCGATACAAATTATGTAAAATATCAGATTAACCAACTAGTAAATCAGTCATCGCAGGCAAATTTATTTCAAGGAAAAATACGCAAAATTAAGATTCCCATTCCTAACATGGAATATCAAGAGAAATTTGTGAAAAGAATAGAATTAATTGAAGATAGTGCAAATGTGAATTCAAATGTAACTCAACAAAATGATATATTATTCAACTCACTCATCCAAAAAGCATTCAAAGGAGAGTTAGTAAAATAGGGTGATATGATGAAGCTAGCACCTGAACTACAATCGAAAATAGACTCGCTATGGGACAAGTTCTGGAGTGGAGGAATCGCTAACCCGTTGACCGCTATCGAGCAGATGAGCTATCTCATCTTCATGAAGCGGCTGGAAGATCTTGATGCCGCCGAGCAAAGGAGGGCTAATGCAAAGGGTACGGAGTATAATTCTGTTTTCAAAGAACATGAGGACTGCAAGTGGAGCCATTGGAAGCATATGCCCGCTGACCGAATGATCGCTCATGTCAGGGATGTTGTGTTTCCATTTATCAAGAATGTTAAAAATGGCGAGAAAACATTATTCTCAGAGCATATGAAAGACGCTGTCTTTATGATTCCTAAACCATCGCTGCTTCAGGAAGCGGTCTCAATAATCGATGAGATCAATATTACTTCACAGAATATCGACACCCAGGGGGACATTTATGAATATTTGCTCAGCCAGTTGAAGACCGCTGGAAAGAACGGCCAGTTCAGGACGCCCAGACATATTATCAGGATGATCGTGGAATTGGTTGACCCCGATCTTGGAAATAAGATATGCGATCCCGCCTGCGGGACGGCGGGCTTTCTAATCGCTGCATATGAACACATATTAAAGAAATATACAAGCGAAGATATGATCGAAACCGACGAGGAAGGTGAAGCGCATAATCTAATTGGCAATAAAATGTCATCTGAACAGCATTATTTCCTGAAAGAACAGTCTATTTTCGGATATGATTTCGATTCCACAATGGTCAGGATCTCATTGATGAATTCAATTTTACATGGTATCGAAGGAGCCAATATTGATTATATGGACACACTTTCTAAGAGATATGCTGAGAAGAATAAATATACAATAATTTTAGCTAATCCCCCCTTCAAAGGAAGCGTCGATAAGAGCGATATAAGTGATATTCTCACATTAGGAACAACCAAGACCGAATTGCTTTTTGTAGAGCGGATGATCACTTTACTTCAGATAGGTGGGAGATGCGGTGTTATCGTCCCGGATGGTGTTCTATTCGGATCTTCGAATGCACATAAAAACTTGCGTGAACTGATCCTTAATTCTTGTCAACTTGAAGGGATCGTCTCAATGCCCTCCGGAGTCTTCAAACCGTACGCGGGTGTATCTACGGCGGTTCTAATATTTACCAAGGGTGCTCCGACAAAGAAAGTGTGGTTCTATGACATGACCGCTGATGGATACTCTCTTGATGATAAACGAACATTGATCGATGGAAAGGGTGATATTCCGGATATTACAGCAAGGTTTAAAAATCGATTTGAGGAGAATTTGAATGACAGAAAAGGCAAATGCTTCTTTGTGTCAATTGAAGAGATAGTGGAAAATGATTATGATCTATCTATTTCCAGATACAAAGAGATCGTTTACGAGGAAGTCGAGTATGAGCCACCATTAGTGATTCTCGATAAGATCGAAGGACTGCAGAAAGAGATCGACGGGAATATTAAGGAATTGAGACAAATGCTAAATAATACTGGAAGTTAGGTTAATAGTATGACCTGCTCTTTATGCTCTGGTGGGTGGAAAATATTTCAATTTGTTCCATGATAACGAAGTTATCAAGTTCATTCTTACCCAACTTTACAGAAAAGATAGGGGATTCCTTTATGATTCTTTTCGATTGACCAATCGAAATCCTGTGCAAATCTGGGTGGGGCGGTCTGTGGTTCGAATGCATCACCATTTGATTTCAGATAACTAAGCATTATGTTCCAATCTAATATCCAATACCAAATGTACCAACTTGGGCCCATATGATTTTATTATATATTGATTCTCCACTTCAGCATCGAAGTGTTCATTGAACATTGAGTTTGTTAATGATTCTTGTACCTTATCGAAAGCGGATTCTACTGCATTATTCTTAAATCCCACATGGTGGTAATGGATCCACCCGCCTGTAGGTTTCAAAATCCCGAGTGCGGCAGTGCGGTGCGTATTATCCGATTTAATATACCCCATCACGATCCTGTCCGCTATACCCTTGGGGATACATTCACGATTATCTCCTAATAATGGTTGAACAATCTCTTCCACATGGTTTAGTTTTATATTTTCGCAAAGGTAATGAAAAGCGTTGGGGTTCAGCTCGCACGCTATAATCTTGGCAGGTTTTGAGTGTACCGCCATGGGTAAACAGAAATAGCCAATTCCCGAGAACATATCCACCACAGTCTCGTTAGCTTTTGCTAAGGTCGATATTCGTATTCGTTCGTCAATATTACCACTGGAGAACATAATTTCTAGGGGGTTGAATTTGAATTTGATCTTATTTTCCAAATGTATGATTTCCTTTTTGTTACCAACTAAAAGTTCCACGCCTGGTTCACGATAAATACCACAAACTTTACCAGCTCTTCGCAGCACAAGCTCAGCTCTCAAAGTTTTTGCATATACCCTAGCGATTTCTCGCCAGTGTTTCTTAAGTTCACCGGGCAGGTTTAAAATTAAAGCATTACCAAGTAACTCCCATTTATTTGGTAATAGTTCCAATTGTTGTTTTGTCAGCTTGAGATCGATTTTACATCTTTTCACAATCTCGTCAAATGGCGGCTTTATTGTGATTTTGAATTTTGGTTCATCTTGTGTAATTACTTCGATATTATCGATCAGCTCATTGGGTAGAGTTACAATAAAGGTATTATAATTAAATACGTCCTTAACAGGCAGCTCGATATTAGTATCGCTTCTGATTACATTTCTGGAGTTATCCAGCCAACCATTTTTCCGAAGTGCCTTTAGTACGTTGTTTCCTGACGCCTTAGCTACACGGACAGCTTTCATAGAGAATCACCTCTAGCATTTTACCAAGGGTATAAAAAGTTTGTCAAGTATATTTCACCAAAAAGCTTATCAAATAATGAAATTGTTACAGATATTGAATCTTATGTTGCTTTCGGGGTTTATTAATTGCAAAGTGAGATTATATAAAACCATCATTTTCATTTTAATTTTTACCATAACATTTTCAACTGGCACAGTATTTGCTTCCTCGTTAACTACCTCCACAACCACTCACCGTTCACGAGCTTCTGACGAATATGATATGACTGATGCTCGTGAGTGGCTCGAGATCAATTTGGAATTAACCTATGAGGAACCAATTTGGCTATCCATATCCAGCGATATAAAAGTGCATGAGATCTATCTTCCCAACCAATATGGTCAGGTCACGGCGGATGAAATTAGAATAATCTATGATGTTGAGAAAAAGAACACCCCCTCTAATCCGCCAATAATTAAATCATTATACCAAAAAACTTCGGAAATATTCGAGCGGCTTGTGAATAAGACTATCCCCTCGGCGCTGGCAATCCTTTATGATCCCACACACGACTATGACAGTTTCTACTATTCTTCAGATGAGAACCAATACGACCCGCCGATCTTGTTAACCCAGTATTGTAGGGTAAAATTGAACGAGACCGCATATTTCTCAGCAGAGGAGATTGCCAGATTTAATATCCAAAATCTACCGGATTTGATCGAAGGCGCGTTAAAGATGGGTGGAAAGGTCACGCAAGATTACACATTATATGCCGGTGCGGGACATAGAAACACTTTTCTTTTCAAGATCCACAAGTACGACCCGCTTACAGAAGAATACCAAGACCAGATGACCATCGAGCATAAGGATAATGAAATATCTGCTAAAGAGAAAGATATGGTCAAATTCACTTTAGATAATATAAATGGCATCTATAGTTCAGTCAGGCATATCAAAGGCCTGGCATTCCGAGCCAAGGAGCCGAACATTCAAGTTCAGGAGTCCGTTCATGTCACTTTCAACTTGGATATGATCGATTTCAATAGAATCTCTGTTAACCTGTCCAAGGTTTCAATAAATTCGTTGAACTTTGGCGAATCAACCTCAAAATTCCCCTCGAACATTAGCAATATTCTAATCCTATCCTCCGACGGGCTCAGGTTATTCTATAATAATGGTCTCCTCGATATCTCTGACATAGCCACCGAGCTAGTAGGTCAGCTGAATAAACTCGAAAATCAACTGACCAAGATATTTAACACCTCCTCGAAGATTGTATTAAATCAATCTTGGGTTTACTCAACATTAGTTGATCTGGAGCCGTTATATCACCTTTATGATATTGGTTCAATGAAACGTATGGGTTCCGAACGACCGGTTGTCGGTTATTTATTTTCTCAAAAAGATATAATATCAAATATTTTTGAAAATGTGACCTCGGATACCGTGAAAGGTTTGCTTAATGCTGGTGCAAGCGCCAGATTAGATATTTCCTTGGATACTGTCTGGGACCATAACTTGAACCTTACCATCTCGGATGGATTTTTATTTAAAGGTTATACTCCAATCAATAACACGGGATCAATTGGCAATACTTTCGTATTATCGCCGGCACAAGCTAGCGAATTAATGATAGTATCCACAAATGCGGCTCGATATCATTCTAGTAAAGCGAATGTCAGTGTAGTAATCGATGTCCATGAAATAGATATTCTAAGTTTCACCGAATATTTAGCCTCGATTGATATTGACGCCGAAGGTATACTTCACTATGTCAAAATGGAGCCGGATAGTAAATTTGCCCGCGCATTACCCAAACGGATGTCCCTGGAGTATTTTAATTCCGATGTGATGCGTTTGATGTATACCGAGAAGCTGTTAACCCTTGAAGATATCGAAGAGAGTGTATATTCAATAATCCGGGAGAATATCTCTAAGATGCTGGAAGAAGATACGAAAATGAAAGTGAACTTTAATGAGAACCTGCTCGAGTTCGATTCCGATATTCTACATATGGATCATAATGAACCGGTAACGTTTGACATTCATTCAAGCGGCAAGATGCGTATAACCGGGGAACGCTCGGTGCGAATGGGCGGATTTATCACCAAACAGCTCGAGCTGCCGCTGCCAGGGGTCAAGTATTGGAATGTAACTTATAAATTATTATTACCAAAATATATCAATGTCCTGGGTCAGCCGCGCGTCGGCAACTCAACCGTTGAATATTCCGCCCCGATCGTAAATCAAGGTTCAGATGGCAGGGATGAGTTACGTGTGACGATCTATGGCGAATCCAAAGAAGGTTACAAAGATGAAGTGCTGGAAATCAATATAAAAGTAGATATAGACATCACACTTTGGTTCTTTTTAAGTAAGATCATAATACCCATTGGTCTATTTACGATCCTAATCCTGGTAATTGTAGTGCTGAAGCTCTTTTACAGGTATAAAGTAAAAAAGATCGATGAGCTGCTGTCGGACCCTGAAGTGGTCATAGAGGAGGAGGATTATTCTTCAAGCATGAGAGGTAGAAGCTATAAGACGCCAAAGAGAGGTGCAATTGAAAAGGAACGCCATATACGAGAAATAGATGTTGACAGCACTTCATCAACGGATTACAAAGAACAATTATCCGATATCATGCCCCGAGGAGTAATTAAGAAAAAGGGTAAATATAGAAGCTGGGGTAACCGTAAAACGAGAACAAGTAAAACCAAGCCCAAGCCGGTTGGTCGCCGTAGTAAAGCAGGTCATGCCGGTACAAAACGGCGAAGGAGGCATTGAGAGGTCAGGCGCTGATGATATTTCGTTAGTTTAGGCTCGGTTATGCCTGATTCTACAAATATTTATCAGAACCCGAGCCTATCTCAGTAAAAATAATTTAGCACCCGCTCCCGATTTTAAATTAATTTAAGATATCATTCCATTATTTTCGGGCTCGGGAGCCACTTCGTTAGGCTTTACTTGATTTCCGCTTGTCAGGCTCTGTTTAATTTACGCTTATTAGGCTCTGATTATATTTCGTTAGTTTAGGCTCGTGTATTTAATTATAGCTGTTAACCCCGATCCTGATTAAACAAATATAAATCAGCACCCGCTCCTATCTCAGTAAAAATGAATCAGCACCCGGTCCCGATTTTAGAGCAATCTAAGAGATTATTCTATTATTTTCGGGCTCGGGAGCCACTTCGTTAGGCTTTACTTGATTTCCGCTTGTC
>CBFDAW010000023.1:0-12741 GCA_965602865.1 uncultured Thermoplasmata archaeon | reverse complement strand
ATATAATATTATAGTTATACATATTATGCATTAATATAATAATACGTTATAGAAAAGATTTTTTATTTTTATTAATATAGGAATAATTGTCATTTAATTGTCCATTTACGATTTCTTGTTTTTATTAATATAGGAATAATTGTCATTTAATTGTCCATTTACGATTTCTTGAGTAGAAAGGAATATTCTATTTTATGCTTAGCTATCGGTATGTTCGATAGTGATTCATTGACCACTATGATATTATAATGAGTACTAACATTGGCAGGAAATAATGATTATATTAATCAATAAAATATCGAAACGGTCCGATTAGACATACTATCAACTCATAGAAGTATCTAACATCATGAAAGTATAAGTCTTAAGTATAAGAAAACCTAATACCCTGCTCGATATAATGCAAGAAGAACGTGAAGCCTACGACCAATCCACCACGATCTTTTCACCGGATGGACGCATGTTTCAAGTAGAATACGCCCGTGAAGCTGTTAAGAAAGGCAGCTTGACTATGGCGGTAAAATTTAATAATGGCGTAATAATGGTAGTTGAAAAACGATTGCCAAATTCATTAATTATCCCGGAATCTATTGAAAAGATTTTCAAGATTAATGAATATATAGCATTTTCAACCTCGGGTCTAATTGCGGATGCACGAAGATTGGCAGATTATGCGCGTGAAGATGTTGCGGCATATAAGATGAAATATGGTGAAGATATTCCCGTGGTGGAAATCGTAAAACGGATAAGCAATATAAAACGTATTTACACTCAATATGCGGGAATCAGACCATTTGGCGTGTCGTTTCTAATCGGTGGCATTGACGAAACGGGGATATATTTGTTTGAAACTGACCCGAGTGGGGCACATAAACAATATTTTGCCGGTGCAATCGGCGAGGGTAAGGAAGAGATAGATAAAATATTTGATAGAGAATATAAAGAAGACCTCGAATATAAAGATGCAATGGGTCTAACGTTCCGTGCAATCTCCGCCGCACTGAAAAAGAATATTAAAAAAGTAAGTCTTGAGATAATAACTATAACAAAAAAGGATTTCTTTCACAAATTAAGTGATGAGGAAATAGCAAAATTAAAAAAAGAATTATAGAGTCCGTTCATGTGGACTAAGTTTTTATTTTAAACAATGTAACATCAAAGTTTACACTCTCTTGGGTATGGAAATGAAAGGTATGTGTAATTGGAAAGGTGTACATTTTTTTCCCGAGCACTTTTCCACCCAACTTTTCAATTAATTGTATGATAAAATCTTCGGTCTTACTTAGATGCAGGCTATAGACAATATTTGCCTGTCCCAATGCTTTTTCTAGAAATATCCTGTCAGCACCTCTGGCCGATCTTTGGGCGCCAAAGGGCGGATTCTGGATTATAGTATCAATTAGGGCAGTTGGCAATAACGCAGTTGTGAGGTTTGCGATATCTTGCTCGAGGAAGGAAATATCCAATGATAATGCCTTTGCATATCCCTTTGCAATAGCCAACCCCAGACCGTCCACATCCACGCCTATTACTTCACGCGCCGCCAGCAGTTTTGCGGCAATGGCGAAAATACCTGTTCCACAGCCTAAATCCAGTACAACTCTATCATTAATATCTCCATCTATATACGCATTGAACATAATATCTGCTGCGATGGTCGCCGGGGTTTCATATTGCTCAAGCTTGATCAGCGGTGAAGGATGTGGAGGGAGCTTTTGTAATATTATCTCTAAATCTTTTTTTTTCATCATCATTATCATTACCTTACTTGGATATCTAAAAGCGGGTTAGTGTATATATAATGTTCAAAATGAATTATACTATTTCATCAAAGATATAATTCTCCCATGTCCGTTCACCCAGAATTATTTCCAACTCAATAGGGGTGATAAGTACCTTCTTATACTGCTGGCAATCATCGATTACTAGCCTTGGACATGCGGTATTGATATACGCATCGAAAGGTAAATAATCGATCTGGATTGGTGTAATATTATCGAGAGCAAGTATTGTACCAAAGCGATCATGTAGTTTCAGTTTCTTCTTGAGCGATAACGCATAATCCAATCGTATCTGACCTGGTTTTGTGGATAGAAGTATACCGAAATTTCTAAAGTTCGAAACAGAACCCACGGCAGCCATGCGTTGACGGACAATCTTATCGCGAAATGAGTCAATATTTTTGATAGTATTACAAAACGGGTCGAAAGCCAGGACTTTCTTATTCGTGGCTAAACTAATTCCTAACGGATGGAACAGACCATCACCTATGAACATATAACCATCAACTTGAGCGGAGAGTGCTTTCACCGAAGAAAAGTTGCACCCCAGTATTTGTCCGCGATGTTTGATCCTGGCATCACCGGCACCAATTTGCACTTGGTAACTTTCTTTTTCTAATAATAATTTCAACTCCTCCAAATATGTGATAAATTGTGTATTCGCCGCTAGTCCTAACTTAGCTGGTGGGGGCAGCTCGGTTCTCAAGATTTTCAAATTCTTTTCTGCTTGGATCAACTTGCTTGGGTTTAATGTAGCTTGCAGCTCGAGAAATTTAACAGGTATCTGTTGCTCAGTACAATTCGGTATCTCTGAATGACCGAAGTGTACTATTGCATCGATCCCCAATAGTGCAAGTTTACCAAAGCTCACATCACATGCACCAAAGCATGGGTCGGCAAGTAATATTGCAGTGATTTCGAGTTCAGACTCAAGGTTCTTAGTTAAATATGCCCCTTGACGTTTTAAGCCTTCGGGTAATTGGAGAGCAATTAATTTGAAGTTATTAGATTTGACCCATGAATAGAGTTCTTCCAAATCGAACTTGTAATCTTGTAAGATTTCCGAGGGGGAATCCAGTATGCATTTTACCATTATAATTCCCCCATCGACCGGCATGTGTTTTCAAACACAGGTAAAAACTCATCGATTACAGAACGCGTCACATGCGGCATGACTACTATACGTAAACATTTTGGGTAACTACCTTTCGAAGTGAACCAGTTCTGTTTTGTCAATTCGAGGACTACCTTCTCAGGGTGAGAGAGTTTGATTCCAACCACGTTCATAATAGGTTTAATCACGAGCTCAAACCCCAGCTCTTTAACTCGAGATGCTAAATAATCAGTATTTTCCATGCATTGTGAAACCACCGCCTTAAACCCATCTCGACCTAAGTGCCGTAGCACAGCATATGTTGCCGCCACCGCAGCGCTGTTCCTGGTTCCAGATAATGCTGAATGCCTCATGCTAATTAGATACGGTGCATCCACTGTAATTTTATCTAAAAATTCCTCACGGCGATATAAGAGTGCTCCTGCGGGAATGGTGGAGAGCCCCATTTTATGTGGGTCTATAGTTATTGAACTCACACCTTCAAGTTCGAAATCGAATTTTGTTATATTATACCCTAGGTCATTCAAAAATGGTATTACAAAACCACCGAATGCGGCATCCACATGTAAAAAATTTCTCTCAGCGCATAACTTTGATAATTTTTCAATTGGGTCGATTGTACCCAGCTCGGTTGCACCGGCCACACTAACCACTGCGGCAGTAGAATTTGAAAGCTTTACATCCACATCGTCCGCCGACATACAATACGATTCATCAAGCTCGATTGGCACCGGTTCAAGGTGCAACAAATCAATGGCTTTTATTATAGAAAAATGTACATTTTTTGGAAACAGCACCTCGCGTTTACCCGAGACTTTTTTTGCAATCCATAATGCGGTAATATTCGATTCCGTTCCACCATTTGTCATATGACCAGAAATTGATCTACCATGTAATAGCTCACCTAAAATATTAATTACATCATTTTCTAGTCGTTTGGTGCCGGGGTATAGATCAGGGTTGCCAAGATTAGTTTCGATGAACTTCATATGTGCTTCGATGGCTAATTCATGCGGTGTCGTGCACATTGATGCGAGTATCCGACCATCTTTGAAATGATGATCATCACTAAATGCACGGGAAATTTCTGATAATATTTGCTCACGTGACAGACCATGATCTTTCAAAACATCACCGGCGAATTTCGAACAATCCATTGTGGATAGATCTTTATGAATCACTCTAAAAGTATGATTTAGCTAAATATTTTTGGGTTAAAAAATTTTTAATATCGGAACCTTGATTTCGTGTTAAAAGATTCGAACTAGCGACTAGCAGGGTGACAGGATGAAGTGCGAGAACTGTGGATATGTTGGACTGGCAGTATGTAGAAATTGTGGAAAATCTGAACGCTCTTGTAAGTGCGGAAAATGGGTTCAGGTATGCCCAAAATGTAGAAAGTGAAAATAAGTATTAAAATCCATAGGCATTCAATTTTATGTATTTTCAACTTTGGGATTTATAGATACATTGCATCTGTGGCTTCACGTTCATGTTTTTTAATTTTAGATGTTTCGATAGGCGTAATTGTTATATATGGTATCTCATCAAAGTTACCCTTTAACATTTCGAGTAACCATTCAAGAAATGTATCTTTGTTCTCGAAATAAGCTGGCTCACCACAGACGAATTTAGTACCATCGTGGTCGATATGCTCTCTGTATTGCGTGACTTGGACACGATCGTCGGACGTCAGGTTACAAGTGGTTTTAATATAAAACCCATGACCATCTGAAAAGACGATCTCGCGGTATGGTCTTACATCAACCTCGCCGGATTTGGTAGATTTACTTTTTGTGATTCTTTTTTTTAGTATAGAGCTTTTTATGTTCTTTTGTTTTCCATTGTTATTTTTTATGTCTCGGATATTTTTATGGCTCTCTGCCTTTTTCATTATATCACCTCCAGAGAAAAATCCTTCGATGGTGCTGAATGCGTTAGCCAGCCAAGTGAGATCACATCTGCAAAAGGCGCATAATTTTCGATATTGTCCGGTGTAATCCCACCAGAGATCTCAAGTATCACCTCCACCCGTAATTGTTTAAGTTCGGCACTAAGTTTCTTTACCTGCTCGGGAGTCATATTATCTAGCATTATTATATCCGCACCAAGCTTGAGGGCTTTGAGCGCCTGATTACGATTTATAACTTCGACCTCGATTTTTTTATTGAATTTTACTCTATTGATTTTTTCTAAGGCTTTTTCAATTGAGCCAATAACTTTTAAATGATTGTCTTTGATCATCACCGCATCAGATAGTTGAAATCTATGTGGTTCACCGCCACCAATTACTACCGCACGTTTCTCATAATACCTAAAGCCCGGCGTGGTCTTTCTTGTCGCTGCGATTTTTATGTCCGGGTTAATCTTTCTACATCGTAACACCAGCTCATTAGTAGCACTTGCTATACCGCTCATGCGCATGAGAATGTTTAGTGCTAAACGCTCACACTTTAATATGGCTCGTGCCTCACCTGAAACCGAGATAATTTCCGAATCTTTTTTTACGAATTCACCATCTTTTGCCTTACTTTCAATTTTAAGGTCGAATAACCGAAACAATTTCTCAATTTCCTCAATCCCTGCTACGATACAATCGCTCTTGGCGATAATAACTGCCTCGGCTTGTTCATTGGAGAACAATGTGTCTGAGGTTATATCACCAAACCCGAGGTCCTCTTGGAGATATTGTTCTAGATACATTAAATTCACCAAATTATTTTCTTAGTTATTTATAATACAGATATAAAATCTAATTATATATGATTATCCACTGTGATATTAATGCATAGATGTCGGGATGTTCGATTTAATATTGATCGACCACTATATTATTATGACGATTATAATCGTTGGTATGAGAGTGTGAGAGTGTGGGAGTGTGAGAGTGTGGGAGTGTGAGGGCTCGGATGGATCTTCCCCCCCCTCTAACCAGTGATTAACTACACAAATAAATCGTAACGGTCTCACCAACGATTTTAATTATTTTAATATCGTAGTGGTCCGATTCTACATAAAGATTAAAGAATAGCGCTAGACACTCGAGCATTTCCTATCAAAAAATAATATTCTTACTTATACACCGCCCCCCGGCTACCACACTGGTTACATGTGACCGCCACGGGTCTGTTCAGGGTCATGATCTTAAGCGAGGCACCGCAATTATGACAGATAACACTTGGCTGTTTATAGACACCATGTGTTTTTCTTTGCGTTTGAGCGGTACGCTTTAATTCTGCTCTTTTACTTTCTTGGTCCTCGCGTTTTTTACGGCGAGCTTTTATCACCACATATAATACTAAAATTGCTAAAATAACTATTAAAATAGTAAAAATTACTATATATACCATCAGGTACGGATCAACTTCACTTTCTGAGTCGGTTATATGTTCTTCCGGGTGTGAATTTGGATCCCTAGGGTCTGTCTGGGCTTTATATTCCTCCCAGTTTGAATACGTATCCTTATCAAAATCATCTTTTGCGTCGTTGGGGTCTAATATATTCAAATTAAAGAGATTCTCCCAATAATCAGGGATACCATCGGAATCCGTATCTAGATCCTTGTTAATTGCAAATATATGGATTACGATACTTGCATTATTCGTGAATTCGCCATCATTTACAAATAATTTAATTGTATGTGTCCCCACTTCATATAGTTGTGGTTCGAGGTTCTGTCCAGTACCAATCCTTTTACGTACACCATGTACCGTAGAATACCAGGTGAATGAGATAGGTTTGCTTTCTATACCTTTAATCTTGAGTACAATGTCCGGGTCAGACGCCCAACCCCTAAATGAAATTTTATCAGTGGCTAAATATCTCGCATCCTTTGCAGGGAACAGAATCTTTGGCACCGGTGGGTCATTTACATTATTTATTATCAATGTTACATGCGTGAAATTTGTTAGATTATGAATATCCGTGGCACTTATATTCCATGAATAAGTACCCACCATACCGTTTGTTGGTTTTATCGTAAAATATCCGGATATATTATCAAATGAATATCCATAAAGCTCTGGTTTATTTGCCAGATTTGGAAAGATCTCGGTGAAATTCTGACTTAATATTATTGTCTCATTATCCGCAATATCGAGTCCGGTTATAGTAAAATTCGCCCATTGATCCTGCCAAAGCTCGATTGTCTCATTAATGATAAGCTGTGGCATATCGTTTACACTTTTTACAATCACCTTCAAATAATCACTGACTTCGGCTTTGGTATCACTGGCATAGAAATAGATATATTCAGTGCCAAACCAGTTATGTTCCGGGGTAATATTTACATCACCATGTGTCGGGGCGGTTTGATCTGATTGGTTGATGGTTACATTTATGTGCTGATTATTATCCACTCGAAATATGAGATTATCATGATCGATGGGGTCGTCAAAATGTTCGTGTAAATTAATATGTGTGTAAATATTATCTTCATTAATAATTAAGCTGCTGAAATATTCAATTACCTGAGGCGGGTCGTTTACTGGGAGGATTATTACCGTAAATTCAAAAGTTGGGTCTAAATAATAATGTTTTTTATCTGTAACATTAAGTAATAATTTCACTTCACCGAACTTATTAGGTTTTAGATCGATTTTTAATCGCGACTGGTTGACAATATTAATCTCTAATTTTGAATGATTAAAATATTTACCCCACAACCTCTCCTCAGGTATGCTATCCGGATCGGTAATGGTAAAGTTCAGCTCCTCTTTAAGGTCCACATCCTCGAAGATTGTATTCAGGTCAAAAAATGTAGTGTTATCGTCTTCATATAATGTAAGGCTAGTCGGTGAGGTTGGCCTGAGATACGGCCTAATATTATTCGAAATATATGGTCCGTGCCAGCTCTTACCTAGCTCTATGGTACCGTTCGCCCAGGCATTCCGGTCCCTAACATGCAGTTGGAACACGTGATGGTTACCTTCACCCAATAATAATCCTGAGATCGTGACATTATACACACAACCGTCTTTATACACGTTCTGTGAACCTGTTTTGGTTGACATCCTGAACATTTTTTCACGAATCTCCCCCTCAAGACCAAAAACAGATACCTCAGTCATAAGAGGGCCGTAATTATTTTGTTGTTTGTAGGTCACGGTATAATTATAATTATCATAAGTTCTTCCGTGAATATCATGAGTGGCAGTCGATTCCACTCTGATCTTAGACAGCTGCGGTCGGTATATGGATATTGATTCTGCCTTTTCGATTTCGAATTCACACCATCCTCGAGTATACTCACCAATTTCTTCTATAACCGGGTATAACTTAACCTCTGGGTGATCGTTATCAATACCATAACACTCCACATAAAAACCAAGATAAGTATTTTTAAAAAGTGGTGTGGGTAATGTTAAAACATCCGAATATTCGGTCTTATATTTTAATTTAGTATATGGATGCAAGCTAATTCTGAGATGGTCCCGGAATTCGTAAGGAAATCCCGGAGCATCGCCATCCCCTAAAAAATCCTCGTGGTAGACCAGAATGTTTAATACGGTTACAATATTAATAGGAACACCGTCAACTGTTACAGGTTTAGCGGGTGAACAACCAGCGACTTTTACATTCAGCGTGAAATTAACGCCCACTGCTGTTTTCGACGGAGTTTTAAAGATCCTGAACCAATCGAAGATATCTGTGTCGAGGTTTACTGTGTGTATTTCTGGAGTGGTAACATATAATGTATCCGCGTTTTCTATAGCTTGATTCCTTTCTACTGGTGGAGTAAGAGTTGGTGTACTATATGAAAAATTATAATGTGCTATTGCGCCATCGGTCCTGAACATAATATAATAGAACTTATCATCGTACGAATGTCCGATGTGAAATGAATTTACAAAAAGTGTTTCACCGCTCGAGCTGCCTATCCGATATGTTTGCGTTTTTAAAAATATCATCTCAGTATCCCAATTGATCTGTTTATCCTGGTTAATATCATACGCACCGTAGACCAGGATTTGCAGATATTTGTTATTATCACCGGTTAACGGGGTTGGATCTAACGGATTTAACATTATAGTGAGATTCTGCACGGTCTTTCCGCTCTCATACGCCATTTCAATTTTGAACCAATCGGCAGGATCACTTTCCGCACTGACGGAACCGACTATATTATCCGAACTGCTTGAGATAAAGTTAGCCTCCCAGGGATTATCATTAGGTTCGTCGTCGATCACTTCTCTAGTATTTCGGGTTCCATGGATTTCAAAATTGGGTTCCTGTTCAAATTCAGATGCTGTATCAGATACTATTAGTGGAGTAATTTCGTGGTTCGTGGGCGGTAAAAGCGCAAATTGAAAAAGTAAAAGTAGTAAGACAAAAAGAACAAGGTATCTTGAAAACCATTTTGATACCGACTTCCTAAGCTTTTTATTTGCTTTTAACATCTATTAATCAACCCTGAGACGTTGCACTAAGTAGACCCACATATAATCATTCGGATTATTTATAATTTTATGCTTTCTTATTCTTCCTAATCGTTTCTTTTATCGATTGTATTACACGATTATATTGATCTTGAAATTGTGCGGGTATCCCGCCGCGTGCTTGAAGCCTCAAATCCGAAATAATATCATCTCTACCACGGTCAATTAGATCTGGGTTGAATTCATCGATATTGATGAATTTCACATTATCAAATGCCCAGTGCCTTGGTTCACCAATAGAATAATAACATGTGACTCTTGGATATCTGTTCAAGAGCTCGTAAACCCTCCGATCCGAATCGAAACCCCAGGAACGATACGCCGAAGTTATGCAGTTTGTAGTTTTACCATCATCCAACTCTAAGTAATATTCTGGTAAATCCTGGGAATCCAATTCTGGTAAATTATATTCGGTTCCCAGTAATTCTAAAATTTTTTTTACATAATCCATTAGTATACTGGTCCTTAATGGTTCGAGCATTACTTTAACCAAATTCCGATTTAGATTAAGCCCGATCGACTGTGCCGCTTCCGACCAGGTTCTAAAGTATCTACGCGAATTTGAATATAGGCTGGGGTTCATCCATCGTATGAATTCCCCCTGGATATTTCCGTAAGTTTGGTTATAATCGTGGATTGCTCTAAAAACCCGCTGTAAAGTCCAGAACCGGTGTGTTTGTGAGTTGAGGTATTGATATTCTATTTCCGCTTCTGACAGTGCATTTGACCAACTGCCAAAGTTCAGTTTATTCATTGCCGCCGAATATAGTTCTGGGTAGGCGTGTCTTATAAAACATCTACTGAGATCGAATCCGTGTTGATGCAATGTTTTGATTTGAACAATAGTATTTTCCTGGGACCAATAATCGCCAATCGCTTGTTGCGGGTTCATATCTAAGTCAGAGCCAAAACCCGCTTTATTAACCGCCGACCTCCAGGTGCCAAATAGAGTAATTGCTGAGCTTAAAAGATTTACATCATTATTTGTAACAATCTCCGGTAAGAATATATTTTGACCGTTATTTGCACTGTACCGTTCATGGATAGCGTCCACGACCTGCTGGCGGTACCAATAATTATTACTATTTTTACTCTGCCCAACCATTATTATCCCAAGAAATCGCTTTTTTTATCTTATCCTGAGTTGAAATCGAATGATCATCCTCTCTCACAAATCGTTCCACGCGCTGCAGCCTTCCCAGGAGCCCGGCTTGGTTGGCGATCTGGATCTCAAGCCCCGGGTACTTATTCGCTTCCATGATCAATGCACCCCTTTTATTATCGATGCATATATCAATCCCGGAAAATCCCAGACCACTAATAACCTGTGCACGTATTGCAAGCGTCAAAATCTCAAACCAGTTTGGAAACCTAAAACCGATGAACTTATATTTTGTGTTAGGGTGATAAGTCACGCACTGACGCTTATAAATTGCATGGAAAATCTCGCCAGTTGCTAACCGCAGTCCCGCACCTATGGCACCGCGGTGCAAATTCGCCTTTCCTTCGGATTTCTTCGTAGGGAGCCGTGCCATTGCCATGACAGGAAAACCTAAAAAACTAATTATCCTAATATCTAATAATCCATTATAATAAAGATTTCTCAAATTCTTATGTGGTTGTATGCGCTCTTCAATAATCGCGGTATCCGATTTACCTCGAGAGAACCTGCCTTTATTAATCCGTTCGATGTGTGTGGTGATTTGGTTGAGTTCAAGTGCACGGTCAGAAGCGGTGATAAAGCGTTTACCAATGCGCTTTTTTATGACTAATATCCCTTTACCAATATGACCGCGGTCCGGTTTGATCACGAAATCCGGGTGATGGTTGTATGCGATAAAATCGTAAAACCCAGCCAAATCATCTTCGTTGGATACGAGCATGTAGGTTAATGGCATCGGGATATTTGCGGGAAGTAATCTATTTTTGGTCTCCTGTTTGGTTAAATGCAGACGATCGTGTTTCTTATTGTATTTCATTATAAAATTCTTGTTTCGAATGTTCAGCGTCAGAATCCTTGAATGAATGGACCTTCGATATTTGTCGTACCCATTTCCCTGGTTTCGGATCGCCGTTCGTGTACTTTTAAACCGCGAATAATCCGCAATACCGATTTTAAGTCTACGGCCCATACGTTTTACTTTACGAAACCGCGTCAAGTAATTACACCAGCATTAAAATTCATTTTTTGAATTCCAAAATATACTCAAACATACCATTATTCACAATAAAATTCTTTGGATAACTGAATATACCTATATCATATTCGGATCTCCGATCCCAGATCATTACATTTTTAAGTTCGTAGTTTAAACCCTGCAGGATTTTTATATAAATACTCGATAAAGATATATACTTTCCCAATCGCCGGTAATCAATTGTATTAATTACACATCTGCACATTGGTTTCAAAACCAATTTTATTTTTCCGAAAATATCTCTGATATTCGTAATAAACTCATCCAATGTCGGGTCATTACCAAGGTCCAACGGATTATTAGAATATTTCGTTTTCAAATATTTCTTGCTTTTTAGATTCCGTCGCGACGGCGGTTGGCTCAATAAATCCCAGTATGGTGCTGAGCTGAAGACCATATCTATTGATTCAGGTGGTAGATATTCGAGTAATTGTCTGCTGTCCGCACAAACTTGGTGTATATGTTGGTTGGTTCCGATTCTTCGATGGGTTGAGTTCGTGGTCGAACAATACCTATCATTTTTCAACTTGAAACGGCGGGTGGCGAACTCTGCAAATTTCTCGTTTAATTCAAATCCCACACAGTTCCTCTTTAACACCTGCGAAGCATACAATGTTGTACCAACACCGCTAAATATATCCAAAACAGTTTCATTTTCGTGCGTATAATTTTTAATCACGCGTTTTGCCAATGCAGACGGGAAAACCGCAGGGTGATGATGATGTGATAGGGCATCGAACTTAGTGTTCAATTCCTTTTTACTGAACCACCAAATGGGTACCTGGTTCCGCAGCCACTCGCGCTCGGTCAAACAGTTTAAAGAATCTTTCGCACAGCTGCATGTGCGTGTTGTGGGTAACCATTGGATTAATTTACTAGCAGATTGATTATCGACCATACTTCCACGTGAACTGTAAAAAATATATTCCGTATAATAAGCGAGGATGAGATATTTAGAATTAACTGTATTTTTCTAAGAATAATTCCTCACATCGTTCTTTAATGCAAATAAAGTCTCCTCCAGAACCTGAATAACCTTCTCCTTATACGATATTTGATCGGAATAATCATAGCTGAATCTTTTCCAATATGGTCTCTTATGACCAATTTTGAATTTGACACCGGTCATAGATGTTTGATATGAATCATTATCCAATTTAGTGGCTTGTTGATCGGCAAGAATATACCAATGAAACATCGTACCTTTAACC
>CBFDAW010000022.1:0-12782 GCA_965602865.1 uncultured Thermoplasmata archaeon | reverse complement strand
GTCCGAGACAGTACTCGCCCAAATCACCGCTGAAGAGTTAGGAGTTCGCACTGAGGACGTAAGCGTTGAAAATTCGGACACCGCAATAAAACCTTGGGATGTGGGTGTACATGCCTCGCGCACGACTTTTATTGCCGGTAACGCCGCCCGTTCGGCGGCGGCGAAAGTCAAGGCTGAGGTCTTAAAAGCCGCCTCAGAGATGCTAGAGGTAACTCCAAATAAATTGGATATTAATGACAGAATGGTTTTTTTAAAAACTGATATTGAAAAATCGATTGCAATAGACAAAGTACTCCGCTCAGCACATTTTCGTGAGGATGGTAAACAATTCATGGCTGAAGCGTTTTATGACCCACCTACCAAAAGGCAGGATCGAGAATTTCGTGGTAATATCTCTGCTACCTATGGCTTTGGTACGCAAGGTGCGGAGGTTGAGGTGGATTTAGAGACCGGGCAGGTACATGTGCTGAAGATGGTGCTGGCAAACGATGTGGGGCGTGCTATTAATCCCATGTTGCTCGAGGGGCAGCTTGAAGGCGGATTATCCATGGGGATCGGGTATGCGCTGTTGGAGAAGTTGGTCCTGGAGAACGGTGCGGTGCAAAACCCAAATTTCCTCGATTATAAGATGCCTACGGTTAAGGATATGCCACCGATTGAAATTGTATTAGTGGAAACCAAAGACCCCATGGGACCATACGGTGCCAAGGGTATCGGCGAGGCGGGTGCAATACCAACTGCGGCGGCGATCGGGAACGCAATCGCGGACGCGCTGGGGTTCCATATCTATGAGTTACCCATGCAGCCGGAAGTCGTGCTGAATGAGATTAAAGCTAATATGAAAAACGATGAGGAGAATTGAATTACATTTTTATGCGAAGAAGCATCTATATGGCAAACAACCGTGGCACAGCGGCTGCATATACTCAAGCTTCACAAAAACCTCGGTAAAAAATCAATGAGGTTCAAGATCCTCAATTTTGTAGGCGCCCCTGGCAGCTTTTGGGCACTACGGAACGAGCGCTCACAGAACGGGCAGGAAGTGAGTAGGATATCCACACCTGTTGCCTCAGCTTCCAGAAGCCTGAGTAATGATGTGTTATTTGCCAGTTCTTTATTATACGATCGCATGCCGCCGCCGGAGCCGCAGCAAAATGCGTCATCACGATTCGTGGGCAGCTCGATAAATGTGACACCGGGTAATGCGTTGATAATTTCACGTGGTGGCTCGGTGATACCCATGTGCCGTGCCAAATGGCATGGGTCATGGTAGGTGACCTTATAAGTACCGGGCTTTTTAAATTCCACATCGTGCAGGTTTGCCAAAATCGTTTCGGTGTAATGCTCCACCGAATCAAGTGGATTAGAGATTCGGGGTAGGTAATACTCTTTAAAGGTTCTGGTGCACCCCGGGCACAGCGAGGTCAGATAGTTCACCTTCTTTTTAGTTAGTATTTTTTCTACCTTTTTTAAATTTTTCATAGCAATGTTTTTTTGTCCGGTCACGAAAAGCACAGAGCCACAGCAAATATCAATATCATCGATTATTTTGTATTTTATTTTCAACTTTTTCAATATCGTTAATAAATCTTTAACAGACTCTTTAAGGAACGACCGCGATGTGCAGCCAAGCCATAGATGCACAGTCTCTTTTGAGGTCCGTTGTGGTGATGTCATCTTTAATTTATCCCCCTACTTTTTTATTTCAGGTTTAATTGCATGGTCGCTGCCGTAAGCGTTACCAACTTCCAAAATATTATTTCTGATGCGTTTATGTGGTTTTGAGAATAAATCGGCTCGCTGGCAGCGCTCTCGTAATTCCTGTATATGCTCGGTAAGCTCAATTCCCACGGGGCATAACTTTGTGCAAGCTCGGCATAGTGTACAATCGAATAACCCGTCCGCGATAGCTTTTTCCGGACCATTTAAAAATCCATCCATAAGCAGCTCACGTGCATTAAGTGGAACCATGGATCGTTCCTCTGATCTTGCGCGTACTCGTGGGCAGTACAGACCGCATCTGCGGCAATTTATACAATATAACAGCTCTTCGTATTTCGATCCCACCAGGTCCAAACGAGTATCCCCTAAGATGATGATGTGTAAATTCTCGGGTGTTTTGTATTGTTCATAATTAGCATCCTTTAAAGTTCGGGTTGCCTGTGGACCCTTATGGTACTTGCCAGGTTTAGGTACTTTACTTTTTTTCTTGCCTCGCTCGGAATCGAATAGGTCCAAAATGATCTGTTCCAGGCCGTACATAGCAGTGCATCGTGCCTGGAATAACGCATCCGAATAATTATCCACGAGCTTATCCAAAGTTAAGATAATAAATACCTTTTTGGCATGTGCTAAAATCGATGAAATATTGTACAAATGCTGTACTGCCAGTATCTCACCCGTGGCTGAAAATACATTCGCACCTATAACGCCAATGAAATCCTTATTACCCGTGGCTTTTGAGATTAATTGCCTGGTGTATACCATTGGTTTTGGGTTTAAATCGAAAGATCGGAGAGCATTATCTAGTTCTAACCCACGTATTGTCCAGTAATTACCTGGCTCTAGGTTATCGAAAATGCCAAGGTTTCCTGAGGCGGTTGCGAAATTATAAGTATCCACGATTTCAAAACCATTTTGGATTAACTCATTTGTCAACGGCCGCAGTGTATTTGATTTGTTTATATCAACGCGAGATAGCCCCTGGTCTTTATTTTCGTTAAGGATATATTTAACAGCTTCAGAAGGTTCTTTTACGATATTTAATGTTAAATGCTCATTTTCTTTCATGACGCCTTTGAACTTTTTTAGGTTCTTATTGATATTTTTAATTGAACGCTTGCGGAACTCAAATAATCGTTGCCGTAGAAGTTCAAGATCTTCATCAGGTTGTCCGAAACGTTTCTCAACTACTCTCCGGCGCTTGCCAGCTACTCGTGGCTCGATAAAATATACGGGTCCTCCCAAAGTCAAATCATCACCCATTAGCTATAACCACTCTTGCCTTCATTCAGACACCGGTTTTAACAATTTCTCCGCCATCTCCCTACGTCGATTCGCCAGTTCTTTGGTCTCCTCTTCGTATACTATCGCATTGGTTGAACAGTATTTAACACAAACCGGATCACCATCGCACAGGTCGCATTTAATAATGTTATCATTTAGTGAATTGATTGCGGCATATGGGCAGGCTGCTATGCACATCCGACAACCAATACATTTATTTTCATCGCGCTTTACTATTCCATTATCATCAATATATAGTGCTTTCGGCATGCACGCCGCAGCGCATTTTGGGTCTTCACATTGCATACACACGAACTGGAGCTCATATCTATCGAACTCGTTACGGAGGATGGAAATCGCTCCTGCTTTCGGATTGCATTCACCGAAATGTTTAAGGGAGCACGCGATGGAGCACTGGCGACAGCCGGTACATTTCTCCGGGTAAAAGTATAGGTATTTCATACTCATTCTATCGCCTCCAGCTCAAAAACGCGCGCAGGTGTGACATGCCCGTCCTTCGTCCAATTATGTAACTTATAATATTTATCAATTAATTTAGCGAATTCCTTTCTATCAATATGATGTCCTTTTGCGGTCTTCAATGGCGCTGGGTCGTCAAAATATCGCCGCGGTAGTGTATCATCCGCCATGGTCATACCCTGTTTCATGTTGAATATCCGTTCAATATCCAGGACACGCGGGCCAACCTCGCGAATCTGTTTATCAGAATATTTCCAATCTGCTGCTAAATATATGAGTTTTCTGAAATGCTCGTACCCGAGGAAGTGTGGGCTGTTAAAACCATGGCACTGGAACTTACAGATGCCCATACAATCTATAGTGGCGTAGATATTCTCAGAGAAATACACTACCTTTTCCTTACCCTGGTATGAAGTGGGGTCTGGCGAGATACCGGTAAATCCATAGATCTTCTCCTTTACGTCATGTGGTAGTTTAAAGAAGATCTCTAGTGTTGGTCGCGAGCGTAAATGGTCAGCACCGCGTGATGAGGTTGCGATTCCAAAGGCGAACGCTTTCATATATCGAACATCATGCGGGTCGCTCTGGGGTAGACCTTTACAATGGATCAAATAATCTCTTTTGGGGTCGTTCAGTTTAGCGGCACTCCATTGTCCCTCTGCCAGTATGTCGCCAAAGCCTTTACGCTCGGAAATCATATCTATCAATTTAGAATATGTTTCATAATCACCAAACTTAAGCTTGATTCCGCCCGTCATTTTTTTATCGATTTTTCCGAGTTCAAATAGCTCGGTCACCCAGGCTAGATATGTACCCGTAGATGATACATCAAGCCCGAGTTCGTTAACCTGGTTTTGCAGTTTAATACAATCCGTTAATTTCTCCAGACCAAGGTTTGTTCCTAATAGACTTAAAGCCGTGTACTCTGGCCCCTCGCCATTTAATGTATTCCTATGCCTGCAGTGCACAAAGCATGATGAGCATGCCACCATCTTCTCCACATGTTTCTCGACCTCAGAGGCATTATACGCATCAGACCAGGCATTCAGCTGGCTGTTTTTGGTCCGAATGCCGCCAAACGCATTGGATACTTCGTATAGAAGGGGCGTCCCAACATTGCCCAAGATGGGTGTGATCTTCGAGGACATGAGATATTCCTTTAATTCGGCTACATATTCCAAAAACTCATCAGGGTGCTCGATCTTGATCCCGCCGGTCCCAGAGGCTACGATACCTTTGATGTTTTTCGAGCCCATAACCGTGCCTAAACCGCACCTGCCACCGGCATTTTTCACACCGGTACGTATGCAAGCAAACCTTACCAGCTTTTCGGCTCCCGGACCACAGACCACCGACACGCACTCGCCCAGATCATGCTCGAACGCCTGCTGGACTTCATAAGTATCCATCCCCCAATACCCGTTTGCGTCACGGAGCTCGATTTGGCCGTCGTTTACATAGATATAGCTGGGTTTTTTCGCCTTGCCCAGAAGTATAAGCCTATCGAATCCCGCATACCGAAGCTCTGCTGCAAAGAAACCACCGCAATTCGTATCGCCTAAAAACCCGGTTTCCGGTGATTTTGCTGAAGTACTGAACCTGCTTGAGGATGGTGCTAATGTACCCGATACAAAACCGGTGCCGAAGATTAGAACATTCTTGGGTGACAGCGGGTCAACATTCTTTCCCAATAATTTGTTTAAGTAGTATACATTCATCCCACGACCACCGAGTAATTTCTTACGTAGCTTTTCTGATGGTTCTTCGATGGTAATTTTTTCTTTGGTCAGATCGATAATTCCAAGCTTTAGATTGTGCATCTCATAAGCCTCCAGAGTATAAAAGACAACATTGAACTGAAATTTGATTGAGTGTTATTGAAATCATTATTATTATTTTTCAATGTTGTATTTAAAGTCTTCAATTATCTCCTAAATACAAGTCCTAACCTTAAAAATTTCGATTTACATACTTCTTAGTTTTCCATCAACCGAAATTATGTTCAGCTTTAATTTGGTCGATTATTTAAATATACCAACACTTTCTCGAGCACCCCGATACCCTTCAAATAATCTTCAATATTTATATGCTCACGGTCGGTATGCCCCAATCTACCATCACCAGGACCATACGCGACCATGGGCGCCTGCTTCCATTTTTCACCAAGAACGTTCATATCCGATGTACCCGTCTTTTTCTTGAACACCGGAATCCCACCGGATTCACGAACCGCCTTTAAAAATGACCGGACCAGGCTTGTATTTTTTAATGCGGTATACGGCATTGTCTTTTCTAATATCTTGGTCTCTATGTTCTTTGGTATCTTAGAGATTATATCCTCAATTTTCGCGCCCCTGAATCTAATATCAAGCACCATGGAGCCTTCGGTGTCATTTCCATCTATACTCCGGATTCGTGCAATATTCGCTTCGGATAATAATTTCCAGGTCTTAGCCAGTTCCTCCGTAGCAAATGGTGATTGATGCCCGGGGTGGCTTTGCGGGCACTTCGGTTTGCATTGCACAAACAGCCTCCCCATATACGAAAGCGTTATTGCGGACCAAGTACTGGGTTCAAGAATAATACACGGTCGTTCTTTCCAATTCTCACGGATATGTAATGCCGCTTTTGACTCACCTTCCTCGTCGTGAGCGGCTACTATGCAAGTTTTCTCCCGGAGCGCGGGGTGTTTTTCAAGTGCACAAATTGCGGCGCAAAGTGGCCCCTTTGCGTCTGCGGCGCCGCGACCATAAATAGTACCGTTCTTCTGTTCCACATTAATCATTCCCGGGACGGTATCCATATGGCCAAGCATAAGTAGAGCCTCAGCATTGGGATTGATCACTACCATACCATTCTTGACCTCGGCAGCCATACCATGATCTTTGCACCAATTTACTAAATACTCTCCCATTTGCCCGGTATGACCAGTAGGGCTGTAAATCTCCAGCGTTTCTTTCAGGAATCGAACTTCAGACTTCAATCAATGCCTCCTCAAATGCCTTTAGTGTCTTGGTAATATCTTCTTTATCCACTACTAATGGTGGTAGAAACCGTACAACCGTAATCCCCGCAGGCAGAGGTGCGATTCCTTTCTCCAGAAGTTTGTTTAGATAAGGTGTATTCTTCGATCTCAGCTCAACGGCGAGCATAAGTCCTATGCCACGTATATCTCTTATGTTGGAAGACGAAATAGATTTAAGACCTCTCAGAAAATAA
Organism: uncultured Thermoplasmata archaeon; assembly: GCA_965602865.1. Classification (GTDB taxonomy): domain Archaea; phylum Thermoplasmatota; class Penumbrarchaeia; order JAEHCK01; family JAEHCK01; genus CBFDAW01. The sequence goes on along the minus strand of CBFDAW010000022.1, from coordinate 6,077 downwards.
TTTCCAAGCTCCTTTGCCCGACCAAGCAGATCTTTTTTTTGTGTAAATTCAATTGCCGCGCATGCTCCTGCGCAAGCCAGTGGATTACCACCAAAGGTTGAACCATGAATGCTTTTCTTCATTTCGCCAAGTTTTTCATGAAGCACGGTTGCCGCAATGGGAAACCCACCACCAAGTGATTTACCTATACACATGATATCTGGGACTACGTTATACTGCTCTATGCAGAACATTGTCCCGGTTCTCCCCATACCCGTCTGAACCTCGTCCGCGATCAGCAGTGCCCCGGAATCGGTGCATACATCTCTCACAGTCTTAAAGTACTCTCTGTGAGGCATATACACACCACCTTCACCCTGGACGGGCTCAAGGATCACTGCGGCGGTTTCCGAGTCAACTGCGTCTTTAATCTGCTCGGAGTCGCTATACTTCACGAATTCCACGGGCATGAGTATTTCTTCAAAACCTGCTCGATATTTCTTATTCCAGGTAGCGGATAATGCGCCAAGTGTCCGACCATGATAACTTCGCATCGCCGCGATTATCTTTTTTCGTTTTGTCATCTGCACGGCAAATTTCAACGCCGCTTCAACCGATTCAGTGCCGGAATTACATAGAAAAACCCTTGCCATTCCAGTTGGCGAGATGGAAATTATTCTTTCCATTAATTCGCTCCTTACCGGGTTAGGATAGGTCGAGGAAATGTAGATAATGTTCTCAGCTTGTCGTTTTATCGCGTCAACTACAATCTCATTATTGTGCCCCACATTGCATACACCATAGCTCGCACCCATATCAATATACATTTTCCCGTCAGCATCCCATAAGCAGCAACCACTACCACTTACTATTTCGATATTTCGTTTTGTATATACACCCGAGGCTAGCTCTTCCTCTTTCATTCGATCACCGTTCCTACCCCGGAAAGTGCCTTGGATAATGGTTTATCGATATTTGCACCGCCCAGTATTACCTTCTTCACACCACCAGCACATGCCTCAACCGCACCCAATATCTTTTTTTTCATGCGACCCTTCGCATATTCCATATAATTATCCAGCTGAGCCTTTGAAATATTTCGTATTAATGATCCTTCATCATCCTGGTCCTTTAAAAGCCCGGGGACATTTGAAAGTATTACTAGCGTATCTGCATTTAGTCTAGCCGCAATCGCCGCTGCAGCTCGGTCGGCATCGGCGTTCAGTGCGCCGCCAGAAAATGACTCTATGGGAATAGTAATCACAGGTACATACCCCGCATCTAAGAGCAATCGTAATAAATTGACATTTATATCCTCTACTTTACCTGTATGGTCGCCTCTGAGGACCTTACGCTTACCCTTTTCAACAATCCTTATGGCTTCCTTTCGTTTTCCACGAAGAAGGCCACCGTCCAATCCTGTGAGACCAACAGCGTTTATCCCTTTACTGCGCATGCATTCTACTATAGATTTATTGACTTTTCCGGAATAAACCATCTTTAGAACATTGAGAGTTTCTTCATCAGTATATCTACTCACATGACCCGAAACCGAAGTAACGAATTTAGGTGGTATATCCAACTTTTTTGAGATCGTATTCATCTCATGTGAACCACCGTGGACTAAAACATAGCCCTCATAGCTCTTCAAGTCCTCAACCAGGTTCTCAAAACCCGTGCCAATCGCCCCACCAATCTTAACCACAAGCATAACGACCACCTAAAGCTTATATGGGATGCAACCCTGGGAACTCCAAACCCTTGGTTTCCTCTACACGAAAAATCAGGTTCATGCACTGTACCGCCGAGCCCGCCGCACCCTTCATTAGATTATCTAGCGATGAAAATAGTATCAACCTATTGTGAGCCTCATCAAGCTCAAAACCGATATCACACAAGTTACTGCCGGCTAATATCTTGGGTTCCGGGAACCGAAATACACCTTTCTTGCTCTTAACGATCCTAATAAATGGCTCATCATTATACGCATTTCTCAGCAAGCTCCAGATCTCTTTTTCCTTTACTTCTTTTTTCAGGTCTATATGTATTGTCGATGATATCCCTCTAACCATCTCAACCGCATGTGCACTTAGCATTACATCAATGCCGGTCTCCTGTAAGATCTCTGCTTGGTGCCTGTGACCCGCGGGTGCATACGGTCTAATTACACCACAGCGTTCCGGGTGGTGGCTTGAGTCACTAGGTGCGTTCCCGGCAGCAGAGGAACCTATTTTGGCATCGGCTACTACCGACCTGACCAGCTCCTTGACCGGGTGTAAGGCGAGTATTATTGAGCTTGCAATACACCCCGGGGCGGCGGCACAACCCAATTTTTTAATTTCTTCACGATGCAGCTCCGGAAGACCATAGGAAAATTTATCAAGTAATTGAGGTGCGGAATGCCGATTACCGTACCATTGCTCGTAAACAGTTGCAGAGTTCAATCTGAAATCTGCACTTAGGTCAATGATGTGCGGTGCAAAATCCAATAGCACCTCCATCCTGTTCATAGAAGTTCCGTGCGGTAATGCACAAAAGATCACATCGCATTTCATAAGCTCCTCATCAGATGTAAACCGAAGTTCTGTTAGCCCTCTAAGGTTTGGGTGCACATGTCCAATTTGCACACCAAGAAACCTTTGTGATGTAACTTGTGCCAATTCCACATCATCACGGGTGAGTAGAAGTCTCATAACCTCCCCACCGGTATACCCTGATCCGCCAATGATCGCTGCATTTATCATTATATCATCTCATCGGAAACATATGTTAGAGAATTCCATCATCTCCTGGCAACATGCTCGAGGTATTCAACTATCTTCCCGGGTATGTCAACACCTGTTGGGGTTATACTGTTTTTAAACTCCATGGTATAGTTAGCCTCGTGAACGGTATATCCCTCCCCCGATTCCATGATATCCACTGCAATTACACCGCCGCCCACTGCCTCTGCCGCACGGAGGCAAAGATCAGTTAACTCATCATCCGGCTGGCATGCGCTAATGGTTCCACCCTGCGCCGTGTTTGTTATCCAGTGTTGCGAGTTTCTATACACCGCCGCGATCACTTCGTCACCTACCACAAACGCTCGAATATCCCTCTGCGGTTTCTCGATGTATTCCTGGATATAGAATACAGTATGTAAATACCTACCAAGCACAGCTTTATGTTCAATAATTGCCTCAGCAGCGGATCTACTATCTATCTTAGCCAGAAGTCTTCCCCATGAACCATAAACCGGTTTCATTACTATAGGGTAGCCAATATCTTCAATAATGTTAAGTGCGGTCTCCTGGTCGAATGCCACGTGCGTTTTGGGTGTGGGGACTTTATGTTTCGTAAAAGCCAATGAAGTAAGGATCTTGTCACCACATAATTGTGCCACCTCATATTTATTCACCGTTCTGATCCCGTATGAATTTAGGAATCTAAGAACATATAATGCCTGTAAATGACTTATACATCTTTCAAGGACCGCGTCAAAGTGCACCTCTGCTCCGTGTACACTGAACGACAGATCCTGGATCCTGACTTTTACCAGTTTTATCCCCAGTCGTTCAGCCGCCTCGATTAATAACTTCTCGTCCTTTCTAATTAAAGAATATACCATCGCAAGCTTCATTTATTCTCCCCAGTCTTCTTCTTCTTCGGGTGCTTCACTTAAAGTTAACGGGTTGATCGAAGTTATCTCCAGATCTGAGCCGCAATCCGGACAAGTTAAAAGCTCACCTAGTTCTACATTTGAATACTGAATATTACATCCACATACTGGACATTCTGTCATTATCTCCACCTCCTATAGCTCTTTCAGAACAAGTTTTGTCTCCGTATTTTGAACATTTTTCATGGAACGGATATTTTCGATCACATCATTAAGCTTTAATGAGTTATCAACATCGACAATCGCAACAATATCACGATTTCCGGAGATCTCATAAACGTTCTCCACTCCTTCGATTTTTTTAATATTATTCGCGATTTTGGTGGTATGAACATTTACCGCAACACTTACCTCGATTATTGCCTTTAAGCCATGCGACGCTTTCACAACAGTGAACCTTGTTATTACACCCGAGTTCACCATCTTTTTTATTCGTTGCCGAATCATCCCTTCGGATACCTTGAAAGTGTTGGCTATGCTGACATATGGTGTCCTACCGTCCTTCTGTAATATATCAAGGATTTTCCAGTCGAGGTTGTCGAGTGCATTTCGCATATGGTGTACGATATCAGTAGCATTATATTTAAAACCTACGATGTTCGCACACCAACGACGGTTTTCCTTGATATGATTAATAATAATGCTTCTTCTCCTATTTTTAACGCAATCGTTTGAGGTGTGAGTACACTACGATTTTAATATGATAATAATCGTTGATTAACATCGACAATGAATCAAAACGGTCTGAATACACATCCTAAAAATTTTACGATATATCGAACATCCAGTAAACATATCATTATTTAGGATATCCCTCATCCAGATATCCCTCATCCATTATAATCGAAAATCAAATATATAACTTATTAATAGGACTCATTCATGAGTACATTATTATTTCTTGGAACCGCTGGTGGGCGCGTGCTCGTATTCAGACAACTTCGCGCATCAGGCGGGCTTTGGCTGGAGTCCAATGGAACTAATATCTTAATCGATCCTGGACCCGGCTCGCTTATTCGATGTTTGCAGCATAATTTAAACCCGCAAAAAATAGATGCTATGATTTTGACACATAAACATCTCGACCATAGTGCTGATGTTAATGTGATGATAGAAGCAATATCAGAAGGTGGTTATAAACCGCGGGGTGTACTACTTGCACCCACGGATTGTTTTAATGATGACCCCGTGGTGCTTAAATACAATAGGAAATATCTAAAAGAATTTATTCAGGTATCTGAGAATTTTGAGTTTGAAATAAATGGCATTAACATTAAATTCCCTGTTAAACATAACCATGGGGTAGAAACATATGGACTTAGAATTAAAACTGATGATTTCAAATTATCGCATATTGCGGATACAAAATATTTTGATCGGCTTATTCCCGCTTATAAAGACTGTGACATATTAATAATGAATATGGTCTTCGGTAAACCAAAACCGTTTTTACATTTATCTTATGAAGATGTTATAAAATTAATAAATGGAATCCAACCCACTCTTGCGGTTATAACTCATTTTGGTTATAACCTTTGGCAGGAGAAACCGGAATCATACGAAAAAAAGATTAAAAAAGAAACTGGAGTAAATACACTTGCCGCCACAGATGGGCTGATACTGGATCTTGAAGAAAAAAAGGTTTTGTAGTTTCACTCATTCTTTCTCCTTTTACTCCACTGTGCGAAAATTAAGAGACTTGCAAGAATACTCATAATTATAACTGCACCTTCGAAACCAGGCAAAAAACCTTTATCCTCATCATCTTTTTTATCGCCTTCTCCATTTCCATTCTCAGTTGGCTCTATAGATGATTCGTTTATTGTTATTATATTAAGGTGTGCAGGCTGGATCTCACCGTGAACAGGATCGGGTGAGGGCACGCCAGGGATATCGGGGATATAGCTCCATGTACCCTTTATTGTTACAATTTGTTCTGTACCGTTCTCCAAACCCGCAGGTGCTTGAACAGTTACTACTATATCCATACTTGATTGATTAATCTGATTCAAATCAAAATTACTAGGCATTACCGAGCAATTCCAGGGATTATTAGTTTGATCGATGCTTAAGTTAATGCTCACATAAGGTGTTTGAGAAACCAAAGTAACTTCCCCAGACACCTGAACGAACGGCTCGGTGACCTCAGGGGAGGTGTCGAGCTCCTGGGAATATGTATCTAATTCAATCACGATCTCTGGTTCTAATTGTTCAGGTGGTACCGATATTGATTCATACGCCAAAGTACTCTGAAGTGAAATTATAATAAGAATCGATAACATCGAGAAAAAAGTAAATTGTCTAAAACCCCTTATCTCTTGCACATTATTCACCTCTGGCATTAGATATTGTTATATTGTTTGAATATTTAATTCTATCTATTTAACGTGTGCGGAACAAACGGTGTTGGTAAAATCCTTTTGATTTTTAGCTGTTG
>CBFDAW010000021.1:0-12795 GCA_965602865.1 uncultured Thermoplasmata archaeon | reverse complement strand
ACACTAATACACCAAATAATTAATAATTAATTTAAAACCCGAAGATTTATGTAATTTGACAAATATTGTCAAATCAAACCGAATAAAAAAAAATTAAAAAATATACTTAACTATTATGTAGGGGTTGACTATGCGCGGTAAATTGATATTCATTACTATAGGAGTTATTATTTTTTTATTAGCTTGGCAATACTTACCTGCATTATCTGTCTATAATCAATCAATCGTTCCCGAATTCGAATCTTCAAAGCATAAAAAGTATGATGATATGGAGGGGAGTTCTCCACCTCTTGGATACGATTCTGATGGTGATGGACTTCTGGATTTTGATGAAGATTTCAATAACAACGGCATCCAAGATACGAACCTAGGTGAAACAGACAGATTTGATCCAGATTCCGATGATGATGGATTATTAGATGGTGATGAGTATAACTGGTGGATGCAGAGGTACACCGATCAAAAAAACATTGGCAAAATACCAGATTGGGTTAAAACGATACATCCTAATCTTAATGAACAACAATTATTTGACCTTTATAAACCCACGGGTGATTTGGACGGCGATGGATTGGCAAATATTCTCGATTTTGATTCTGACAATGATGGTTGGTCGGATGGTTATGAAGTAAACGAAGTGGGCACCGACCCGGCAAACCCGGATCATGACGGAGATAGTGTGCCGGATTCAGAGGATCAAAATCCTTTTTCTAATCGTGATAGTGACGGTGACGGAATCCCCGATGACTGGGAAAAAGCAAACGATCTTGATCCCGATGACCCCACGGATGCTCTGGAAGACCCAGATCAAGATAATTGGACCAATCGAGAAGAATATGAGCATGGCACTAACCCACATCATCCGAACGGTAAGCAAAATAAATTTAATTATAATTACCTGGATATAAATCATTTCTATGAAATCGAATTGGATCGAGAACTATTTCGTGTTTCCCCCGAGGAAAATCCTAAATATTGGCGGTTGACCGCTTTTGATAATTATAATGGGAAGAACTGGTCAAGATCGAATACTCAATTAACCAGATACGAAAGTACCATATTACCAGAAGTTTCAATATATACTAGCTCTGAAAGTCCGACATATAATATTGAGTTCCATGGTTCCGCCTCTGGCTATATGCCTACTGCACTACATACCACCAATATTTTCGATCTGGAGATCGATAGTATTTCCCAACCAAGTTACGGTCCTAACTATATGCCAGATGCGTATTATGATAGTGAAATGGGATATGTAATTAATGTTGATATGTATGGATATAGCTTTGCAACCATTGATTATAAATACTCAAATTCTCAATTGAAAAATGCCACGGCTACCTCGGGTGATACATTCGATAGGTATTTGACACTTTCAGCTAACCTTAAATCAAAGGAGAAAACAGCTTTGGAAAGCATAGCACAAATGATAACAATAAATGCAACCAATGATTTTGAAAAAGTGACTAAAATCATAAAATATCTTCAGAACCATTATTATTATAATTTGAATTATAATCATTCTTACAATGATGACCAGGATTATGTGTACCAATTTTTATTCGATAATCCTACAAAAGAAGGTATTTGTGCGCATTTCACATCTGCCTTTGTATTACTTAGTAGATTAAACGATCTGCCCACACGATTCGTCACAGGGTTTGCGTTAGGCGAGTTGGTACCTATTTATAATACCACCAATTCATCAGGCGATTGGATTGGCGAATCCGAACCCGAATATATTCGAGTGGTTCGTGAAGGACATAAGCATACTTGGGGCGAGGTACGGTTCGAAGGTATTGGTTGGCTGCCATTTGAAGTGACGGGTTACAGTCGTTCTGGCACCATAGGCGGCACGGGGGTGGACTCAAATGGTGAATATGATACAGTCTATAAAGCAAAAGGTGAACCGGGTGGGGGTGGCGGTGGTACTTCCATGCAACCAAGATTATGATAATGATGGTCTGTATAATTGCGAGGAAGATGTTAATAGAAACGGCTGCGTAGACCCCGGTGAAACAAACCCAAGAAACCCGGATACTGACGGTGATGGGTTACTGGATGGCGCCGAAATCATGGTTCATAAAACAGATCCACTCAATCCAGACTCTGACGCCGATATATTAAATGATGGTTACGAAGTTAATACAGAATATCCGTATTCAACCGTGGACTGGGATGGAGATGGTGCCATCGATTTTAGGACCGATCCTAATAATAGAGACACAGATGGTGGGTATACATTAGATGGAATAGAAGTGGAATTAGGTTCAAACCCGCTTGATAGCCTGGATGATGAGATCATAGACACCGACGGTGACGGTTTGTCTGATGCGGAAGAGGTGAGATATCACACTAATATTACAGACCCAGACTCAGATAATGATAAATTATTGGACGGTGAAGAAGTTAAAAAGTACAGTACCAACCCGCTTAGGAACGATACAGATAACGATGGTATTGAAGATTGGGAGGAGGTCTATCCGGGTAATGATGGGTATAAAACTAATCCCAATAGTCCAGACACCGATAATGATACTTTAACTGATAAATTTGAGATTGATAACAAAGAATATAATTTAGACCCCAATGACCCTGATTGGGATAAGGATCTATTACTTGATGGTATCGAACTCAATGCTTCGGATGGGAATACGACCAACCCCAATAACCCGGACACAGATGGAGATGGTAGATTAGATGGTGAAGAGGATAGGAATTTAAATGGCAAAGTGGACTCTCTAAATCCTGACGAATGGAACAGTGGTGATGGTCCTGCAGAGACTGACCCTAATAATAGAGATACCGATGGTGGTGGGTTATGGGACGGCACCGAAGTTTGGACACGGTTAAATCCACTGGATCCCAGTGATGATAATTCGACTGATGATTTTGATGGTGACGGGTTAACTGATACTCAAGAAGTCAACCTTGGGACGAACATTACCAATTGGGATACGGACGGTGATAAATTAAGCGATGGCTTGGAAGTAAATAAATATCACACTGATCCACTCAACCCCGATAGCGATGAAGATAATATTACCGATGGTCAAGAGATTTTAATCGGAACGAATCCGAATTTACAGGATACCGATGGTGACCAACTTAAGGACTGGGTCGAAGTATATTTGCATAAAACAGATCCAACGAAAAAAGATACTGATAATGATTTGTTAAGCGATTATGATGAAGTGACAATAAAATATAACGAATCTAAGGTCAATTGGCGTGGGGATGATAATTTTGATTATTATACGGACCCAAATAATAACGATACCGATGGCGGTGGTGTAAAAGATGGTACCGAGTACAGGAATGATTTTGACCCATTAAATGGAGGTGATGATCATTTATTAAAAGATGATGATAATGATGGGCTAATTAATCTTGAAGAAGATGTTAATTCCAACGGTATCGTAGATGTCGGTGAGACCGATCCCAACGACCCGGATTCCGATGATGACGGGTTAGAAGACGGTGAAGAGGTTTTGGGGTCGTACGGGTATATTACGGATGCCACAAATCCGGATACGGATGATGATAAGATTTTAGACGGTGAAGAAGTAGAAACCGGCAAAGATGGCTATGTGACCAACCCACTCAAGAAAGATACAGATGGTGACTCACTCAATGATTGGGATGAGATTCATGAACACAAGACAAATCCAACTCTGAAGGATTCGGATCTTGACTCATTAACAGATGATATCGAACTGGATGATTCAGATGGGTCAACAACTGACCCCATGTTCTGGGATAGTGATGGTGATGGGTTAGCCGATGGTTGGGTGGATTGCCCGCAATGGAAAGGAAACGGCAAAATGGATCGTGGCGAGTTTGAGGACCGTGATTTTGATGGCGAAGTTGACCCGGGCGCCTGGAACAATGGTTTGGGTCCGGGGGAGACTGACCCGAACAAGGAGGATACCGACGGTGGTGGTGCACTGGATGATATGGAGGTGAACCGCAGCCATGATCCCTTGGATGACAGTGATGATTTTGATCTCTTGGATTTTGACGGAGATAAACTGACGGATATTGAAGAAAAATCTATATATCATACTAATTGGACAAAAAAGGACACTGATGACGATGGACTAAATGATTATGATGAAGTAATAAGATATAAAACAAATGCCAGTAATCCTGATACTGATAATGATACTCTCAATGACAAAGAGGAAGTGGTAATAGGCCAAGATGGATATATTACCAACGCTACAAATAACGACACTGATGGCGACACACTCCTGGACGGCGATGAAGTGTATAAATACGGTACGGACCCAACCGATCCGGATACCGATGATGATTGGATACCCGATAATGAAGAAGTAGGCGAAAGCAGAGCCTCTGCCGCCAGATCGAGGAGCAGGGGAAATACGGACCCGAAAGATCCGGATACGGATAATGATGGTCTCCCGGATGGCTGGAAAGATGGTTGGGGATATAACACAACCTCTAAGCTTTGGGGTCAGTGGGATTTAAAAAACGGACAATTTGATCGCGGTGTGACGGTTGGAGAAATCATCCTGGCAGAATACGAAGATAAAGGTAATTTTAATGTACTTGATGACGATGAGACCGACCCAAATAAAGCTGACACGGATGGTGGTGGTGCCTGGGACGGTGATGAGGTTATCGGCAACAGGAATCCACGAAATAAAAATGATGATGAGGATTTGGTTGATACTGATCGTGATGGTATCACAAATATAATGGAGAATCTAACCTTCCAGTACGATCCTGAATACCAAACCAGATGGGATATGTTTGATACTGACAGCGATGGGTTATGGGATGGGTATAATATAGATATGGATTATGATGGCAAATTGGATCACCTGGGTGAGAAGATCGGGCATAATGGATATTTACCTACCTTCCCCAACGCCTCGGATTCGGATTTTGATCATCTCTCGGATGGCAAGGAGGTTTATGAGCATCAGACAAACCCATTAAATAATGATACCGACGAGGATGGCTTGGATGATTGGGAAGAACTTAATTTTGGTTTTGATGGAAATCTGACCAAACCAAAGAACCCGGACAGTGATGGTGATGGACTCTGGGATGGCAGAAATATCACAGTAAATGGTACTTTTTATTTAGGTGAAATAGGTCGTTATAAAACTAACCCGAATAAAGGGGATACCGATGAAGATAAATTGACAGATTTTGAAGAAATCCAATTCCATGGCACTAATCCATTAAATAATGATACCGATGGTGGCGGTGTCCAAGATGGCGCAGAGGTGCTGCTTCGCGGCACGGACCCCAATGACCCCGCCGATGATATAATAATGGACACAGATCACGACGGATTAATGAACCATTATGAAAATAGAACGGTGTATAGCTATTCCAATGTTGATTGGGATGGTTTATTTGGATTTGATAATTATACTAATTGGAAAGATAATGATACCGATGACGATAGTATACTGGATGGTCAGGAAGTTTTAGTATTCCATACACATCCATTAGATAATGATACAGATAACGATACAATACCAGATGGCGAGGAGATTATTAGTGGTGAAGATACGTATATCACTGACCCGACAAGTGCGGATACGGATGATGATGGAATAACGGATATTCAAGAGATTATCAAATATGGTACAAATCCCACATTGAATGATACTGATGGTGGCGGTGTGAACGACTGGGATGAGATCAGGAACAAAACGAATCCACTAGATCCCGACGATGATGGTAAGCCGAAACTGCCTACAAAAGATACAATGATCACAATCCATATATTCCCGATAAATGTAACCAAGGCTGAGAAGTTTACAGTGAAAGGTAATGTTGTTGACGAAGACGGGAATCCACTCTCTGATGTATTTGTTAAGATCTATATCAACTCAACAACGGTTGAGGGTCAGGTTGGCTCGGGCACAACTAGGTCTAACGGAGAGTTTGAAATATCATGCGAAATCGCTTATTTTAATACCGCAATAAAGATTGGTGAGAACCAGTTAATCGGCAATGCCTCATCATCAAGTAATCCGACAACCGCATTCAACGAATCTAATACATTGAACAACACCGCCCAACCGGATTCGACGATCTATGTACATTCACCCACGATCTTAAAATTAATTAATCCTCGTAAGCAGATGCCAGAAGGCTTTTTTTTGAGTGTTCAGGCAATATTAACTGACATGTCTAATATACCACTTCCAAACCAAACCATATCATTATACGTTGATGGCTCTATGGTTTCGGAAGACCTCACTAATAATAATGGAATATATTTATTTCAATTTCATGTTAACGAGTCAATAGGTGCTCATGATTTGATGATCAATTTTAGTGGTGCCCAGTACCTTTTTGAGTCTAGAGTTAATTATACAATCTACGTTCAATCTGATGATACAACAATCAATATTTCCATAGATAGAGAAAGTGCAACCGTGAATGAGTACATTTGGGTTAACGGGACGATTACGGGCATCGATCACGAGCCGATCACTAGTATAATCAATATCACTTTCACATTAATAGGTACCATTAATGAATTCGTATATCCTTTTGAAGCAGAAAATGGAGTGATTAATGCATCGATCCACCTTCCTCCAAATCAGTTTACAAAAGGTGACTATAACATATACGTATTTTTTCCAGGCACCGACATTTATTCGGAGGATACCAGTAATTCAATCCAGATCTTTATTAAGGGGATTACCGAATTCCAGATGGAGGAGCTAATAGTCTACCGTGGGTCACCGCAACTGATTGTTAGATGTAACCTGACCGACCATCAGGGAAATGGGTTAGGAGGAAGGTCTATTAAAATAGAGTATTATTTACCCTCCTTGCCCAATGGTTATTATGGTGTGGATATGGTCACCGGTATCGATGGCTCATTCACATTCCCGTTTGAAGCAGAACTTTCGGATCCGTTAGGACCAGTGTATATCAATCTATCATATGCAGGCACGAAATTTTATAATGGTATAACAATTGAAAAAATCATTTTAATAAAATCCGAAACCAGGATTATCCTGGAAGAATTTTCTAAGAAAATGGTTAGGAACCAAGGATATTTAATAAAAGGGACCATCTTGGATGATCAAGAGCTTGGTGCAGGAAAAGAGAATATCCACGTATACCTTGGTTCAAATGAGAACTATCGAGAGATTTTTTCAGTAACAACGGATAGTAACGGAAACTTCATCTTATCTATTCTAGTTCCCACGAGTTTTCCATTGGGCATTCACCCCGTGGAATTCACTTTTGAGACCAGTGAAAAATACGAGAGGTCCACATTTGCCCATAAAACCATAGTTTTTTCGAAACCAATTATTACCATACAAAGTAACAATACTATTAAAGCTGGTGAGCCATATCGTGTCACTTTCACTTTAACTGAAGATAATGTTAAGGTTCCTATCTCCAAAGCTATCTTAATAGTTTATATAGATGGTGTTCCGCAGATTCAGTTAATCACCGACGAGCAGGGGCGAGCGGTATTTGATGGAGTCTTCCCAAAAGGCGCTGAATTTATCCAAATAACTGCAACATATAATGGCTCAGTAAACGAATACTATACCGATTCCGAAGGGGAGCTAATACTTAAACCCGTAAAAACAAAAGAAGAATCTGATTACTACTCGACCATTGGACAATATTGGTATGTTCTTGCATTAATAATTGCTATTATGATAATATTGAGCGTCTTATACTGGTGGCGGAAACATCGGCTATTTGTGGTAAAATCGATATTATCCGACATTAGTTCAAAATTAGAGACCAAAGATAAATCACGTCGAATAATTTATGAAACTTACCTGAAAATGTTGGAACTCATGCGTAGATTAGGTATAATCCGTGCAGAATCCGAAACACCACGTGAGTTTACATATACTATAAAAAAAGAAATACCAGAAATAAATACCAAACATCTGAGTAGTTTGACATCACTATTTGAAGAAGCACGATATAGTAAACATCGAATCGGCAAACCAAAGCGTACCAGGGCGGTACGAAATCTAAAGCATGTCCGAAAAAGTATAGAAACAGAAAGCACTTGATTTAAATACTCATTAATAAAATCTGAAAAAGGGGAAAATGTGTGAGGTTCAAGGGAAAGACCAAAAATAAAACGGAAACTCAATTGGATACACAGACTACAGCAATCGACCCGGATTTAGCAAAATATAAAAAAGCCACTCGTGCCGAACGAAGGTCTACAATAATCATGATTACATTATTGATAATCTTCATAATTTTTTTAAGTTCTATAATCTATTTTAGTGGAACTCGAAAAACCTCCCAACTATCTGCATATAATAACCGCTGGAATGATTTATCAGAATTTAGAAACCATTTAACTGGAATATCGGATGGTAATAACCAAAAATTATACGAAACGTCTAGTATAATTTCAAGCCCAACGGTTCTAAGGGATATTAAAGAACCTGAAGATTCATTGTATATTGCAATAGGTATAGAAAAAAGATATAGTACCGATGAAGTGGAATCGATTTTGGATTTCATTTGGTTAGGCGGTTCTGCAATCATTGCCGATGATTTTGGGTATGGTAATTCTTTTTTCGAAATCGCCCAAAAAATCGATGAATCGATTAATATCCGCTTTGCCAGGCAACCATTATGGGATGAGAATTACGCAAAAGACCCGCGGTTTATTAAGATTAATGTAAACAGAGATGAAAGTAGGATCGATTTCGAAGGCCTTATTCTGCTTAATGATGCTAGCGCTTTAAAACGTGAAAACCCGGCAGACAAGTGGTCAGGGAGAACATTAGTGAGCAGTAGTGATAAGGGTTGGATCGATATTAACGGCGATGGTAAACCATCACCGAATCTCATTGATGAACGAATGGGCAAAAAACCGATTATCCATGAACTATCTATTGGCAGCGGGAAGGTCATATTTGTAAGTGATCCAAGTATTTTTATAAATGACATGTGGATTCGCGAAAATAACTCTGCATTCGCTAATGCACTGGTTCATTATCTAATACCAAACACCGATGAGAATAATTTTAAAAATAATAATACAAAACAAATAATTTTCGATGAAAGTCTTCATATCCAGGACAGCATAATCAGCAATGCCCGCCAGACATTATATCAAAGCTTTGTCGTATTTACCACTGACACACAACTTGCGATACTAATTGGAATTTTAACTTTATTATTTCTTGGAATTTTGATAATAATTATTGAAGACCCGCCTCACCTCAGACATAAATTTAATATTAATTTTTATAACCTAAATGAATTATTGACCTCAAATGTAACATCCAAGGATTGTGATCGAATCAGGTATATCTATCTCGAACGTCTACGGATCACTCATGGATTATCTATCCAAGACTTTAAAGAGTTATCATATGATGAATTATATGATATGATTAAAGATGAAGATTTAGTGGAGTTTGCACTGGATTGGGATAAAAAATATTACGGCGATGATTTAGAAAACATATTGTTAAAGATCAGGGAATCATTCTGATTTTAGTTTTCCGAAATAAAATCAAAATTTGGAGTATTTGAAATGTGGACCAGAAAGACCGCTGTATTATCAACCATAACCATCTCAGCAGGTTTAGGGGCGATGATATTCGTTGATTTTCAGTTATTAATAATTTGCATAATTTTTGCCTTAATATTATGTTTAACCTTTACTTCCACTGAAGCACAAATCGAGCTTTTCCGGTATCTACCCGAGCCAAAAACCTTTGAAGGCGACCAGGTCACCGTTCATTTACGGATCACAAATAATAGCCGCTCATCAGGGTTAGTGGAAGTTTTTGATAAACTACCAACCACCGTAAAATTAGTAAAAGGTTCGAACCATGTCTATTTGAATTTACGGCGTAATGAATTCATAAATATCAAATATACAATAGAATGTCCGTTACGAGGTTATTATTTGTTGGGTCCCGTGATCATTCGAAAACGTGATTTTTTTAATATATTTTGTGAAAAGAAAATCATTATGAACAGGTCATATTTGACAGTATATCCCCGAGCCAGTGAGATTAAAAAGCTGCCTATTCAATCACGATACCGTAAGATCCACCCGGGGATGCTGACTTTGCGTCAGCTTGGATTTGGCACAGAGTTCCACTCGATTCGCGATTATATAAAAACCGATCCTTTTAAAAAGATTAACTGGAAAGCTACTGCAAAATTGAATAAATTAATGGTAAACCAATATGAAATAGAGGACGTTTTTGATGTAATGATCTTTCTGGATGCCAGGGCAATTACCAAAGTGGGTTCTACTTTACGAAATCCATTAGAATTTGGTGTTAAAGCCGCAGCTACACTTGCTATCACATTCATGAAACGTACAAATCGCGTTGGGCTGGTAACCTATAGTGATAAGGTTCGGATCATAAAACCGGGCAGTGGTGAGACTCACTTGGCGACTATCATGAGTACATTGACAGGCACATATGCCATGAGTAAAACTTCACTGAAAACTGCAGTGGACACCGCCACACCATATCTTACTCCCAGGTCACCCATCGTCCTAATCTCACCACTTGTAGATGATGACACTATTAAACCCACATTACGTGACTTGGCAGCGAAAAATTTTCATGTAAGTATAATTTCACCCTCATCAATTGATTTCGAACGTGAGGTGGATGGCTATTTTTCACCCAGGTACCTAATGATTAAACTTGAACGTGAAAACAAATTAGCAGAATTACGCGGATATGGCAGTAAGATAATAGATTGGACCCCAGATAAACCTCTCGAAGAAGTGGTCCGGGAGGTGCGCGGATGAGCTTCGAACCAACAAAATACGGCCATAAGCTCAGGCATGAACGAAGCTGGAGATCATATAGGGATTTCCAAAAACCACAACATTTTGAACCCGAGGCGCCCGAAGGGCCCAGGGATCAATTTCAATCGGATAGAGCATATGATTTCGACTCTGGTAGAGAAGATGTATTTCGGGAATATGAGGAAGATTACGGTTGGGACCCAGACGAGTATAGAGAGGAATACGAACCTATCCACGAACACGATCTGTACGAGCAAGAGTATGAATCAAGCTATGAGCACTGGATGCGTAGTAGGTATGGTGCTTCACGCTCAGTACCTCCAGATCTACCCGCTGGAAGTCAGTATCGTAGTTCAGAGTCGGCAGTTGAGGTATCTCCTTTACAACCAACACCGGAATATTACTATCCTGATGAGCATTTCACTAACGCACCTGATTATTATAAAGAACGATATATGCCTGAAGAAGATTATCTTAAAAAATTCTATATGATTATGTTCAGAAACATCGAATATGATATAAAGGTCCCCATCATGCAGATAATAGCTACGGGTGCTCTATTCTTCATATTCGTGATGAACTATATGATAAACATTGAATATGTATATGCGCTAAGTAATTTCTCACCGTGGGTGAAAATACAACCACCATTTGTCGGAGCAATATTAGGTATGATTTTTGGTTTTTTTATTTATTTATTCCCAAATTTAGATCGTGATCTAAAACGAACCGTTATTATTGGTACGATTATATTGTTAATATTCTTTTTTACAATCCCGATTTTTGCATCACGAACTTTTGATACAACTATCATTGGTCAAAGATTTGCCGAAACGATCGTTGAGTTCCTTAAGCTTGCCGCAGTTTTAGTGTATTGGGCACCTTTATTCCTAGGTATTTATGGCATTTGGTCGAAAAATAATTTTTATGTCGGCGTGTCTGCAATGTTTTTATTTTTAACGATTATAATTTTAGATATCTACTTATTCTACGAAGGTCAAGCCATCACTAAAATTAGGGATAACTGGGTATTATATGTAATATTTTCGATCATTTTATTTTGCTACATTGAAATGAGCGACTCCGCAGTCACATTCGCCAACCTGACCTCTACGGCAAATCAAGAAGAGATCGACCCCAGCTATTACGAGCACCTGGATAGAATTCTAAAAAAGTATTTTGTTTATTTTATACTGTTGACCATTTTTATAATAATTCTGACCTGGATTACGATGAACTTCAGCGCAATGCTTCAAGCCGCAGGCTCTTCACAGATTGCAGAAAGCCTTGAGTTGACTTCGATTTATGGAACAATGATTTCTTTAATCGTAATCGGAATAATAATCCTATTCATTGGTTTATTCCTCAGATATGAGAGGGCTTTTAGGCGTATTTTAAACCGATTTATAGGCTTATTTCAATCTCAAAGAAGTCAAGTTAATTATACCCCTGGCAGAATTACCGATCGTGATTCGCACCGGCAAAATGTGGAGAGGGATCGGGTTTATTGAGCCATGTAGTAATCAATTTTGCTTCTTCTCCGATTTTTCGCGCAATCGTATGAGTCGAGAGCCCATAGAGTCAAGAGTCTGCTGAATTTTCAATGAAAAGTAAATATAAGTTTGAAGTGTGGGACCATTACAATATTAAAAAAAATAATAATCGTTGGGGAGACCGTTGCGATTTATTTGTGTAGGTAATCACTGGCGGGAAGGGAGTGGTAGAAGAACCAAACGAGCCCTTGTACCGGCGAGTAATTTTATTAACTGCTCTTTTGGGTTTTTAATAGGATGATTATATTGATTTTTAATTGCCAGGTAGTCCAAATTCAAAATCAATAGTCAAACACAAATTTATACGGTAAATTTTTTATTGAATAATTTCCAGCAGATTAAAAATTTACCTGCCAGAAAATTGTAAGAAATAATTTATTAAAAAGCTTACAATATTCTGTCCCAAGAAAATCCCAACCTTAAAACTCAAAATAAAATAAGTAACACGCAAATCTTCAATTA
>CBFDAW010000020.1:0-12836 GCA_965602865.1 uncultured Thermoplasmata archaeon | reverse complement strand
ATGGAATCGCTGAGCTCCAAACCTAGATACTAACTCAGCCGATAGACAGGTTCAAGTGTTAAAACCGGTGTTTCTCCATCATCTTTGGACTGAACAACATGTAATTTAGCTGAGGGTGAGTTTATCCCAATACCGAAATCATCAGCGGGTATTATGAAAGAATCACCAGCACCGAATTCAAAGCGTACCATCCGTTCCTCATATTCTCCACTACATTTATAAATATCGAAACTACCTTGTGTAAGGCACTCATTATCGGTATTTAAATAGATATCCATATCATTATAAGCGCTCCTTATCTTTGGATTACTCATAAATGTTATACCTGTACCTGAAGTTTCAGCTACATATAACCAATCCTTAATCTTGGCATCGCCATTAACATCTAATGTTTTAGTAGGGCTTGCCGTCCCGATGCCGACATTACCAGCGCTAGTCATAATGATATGAGGAGTAGTAGTAGCGCTTTTAGAGAGAATCTGGGCAACAAAAGCAACAGTTGCTCCGTTAGCATGTGCAGCAGCTGCTGTGCCTAATCTACCTCGCGTCACTCCAGTAAAGGTAGTAGCAGTTGTACCCGTGTAAGTCATTGCTTCAGAATCGATGATTAATGTTCCGGTTGAAGGGAAACTAGTAGTTGAAGCAACATTTACTGTAGTCGCCCCGACCCCTAGAACGCCGCCTGTAACTGTTGTTGTTGTTGTTGTGCCAACTTTAACATCAAACGGGGCCAATGGTCCTGTCGTCCCAATGCCAACATTACCAGCATCTGCTTCTGTTACCAAAGCATATTTGTTCGTTATAGTCCCAGATCCAACTGGACTTTCTATATATGCCCCGTACCAGTTTGTCATTGTACTTCCACCGTTATAGGTAATTCCACTTTTAATTCCATAGTAATTTGTGTTATCCGTGACTATCGGATTTACTTCCAATCTTGCACTTGGGCTCGCCGTACCAATACCAACATTACCGCCCAACATCCAGGAATTACCCGCGGCTGTGAGTTTGATTATATAAGCAGTTGTTATATCGGGTGGGGTTCCCGATGTCCCATCAGTACCGTCATCAATATAAAAAGTATCAGTTGGAGGATCTGGTGTCCAATATTGGTTTTGGGCATCAACTGCTCTTCCATAAATTCGGTAAGAAGCAGCACCGGGAACGGGCGACCAAGAAAGTTCAACAGCATCTTCACCTAAACTATTATTAACCCACTGCGTATGTTGAATTGACCATGTTGATTCTCCACCTGCACCATCTAAAGCAACGACTTTGTAACTATAATCTCCAGTCGTTAAGCTCCCTCCTGAGGTTGACTCTCCGTTAAGTCCTGTGGGGGGAGACAATTCGGTTGCAAAATTCGACCCCGAACCTAAGGTCAGTATTTGTTGAGGACTCACAGTCCCAATGCCGATCTTACCGTCTGCTTTTACAACCATCCTCTGCTGTCCATATGTTTTGATCCTCAAATCCGTATTAGTTGTCGTTCCTAAAAAATCATTTGCCCCTGGGTTATTTCCATCATTATCCCAATCCCATGCAAATACTGCGGTTGACAAACCTACTAACATAACCATTAATATTATTCCAAATATACCTACTTTTTTTATCATTTTTTCCCCTTCTGTTTTAATATATTTTTTTAATACTGGGTATGATGCACCGCACCACACTTCATTCAGTATTACTAACCCCTAAACCGAAAATATTTTTTTAACTTCCTTTTTTATCATCTCCCTTATTTCTAGTTGAAGAATCTTTTTTCATCTTCCAATTTTCCGATCCTCCCCCTGATTGTCTTAGTTGGAACATACATATTATTCCAAGTATTTAATAATTGCTTATAATTATTAAAGTTAAACTTAACTTTCCATTAAGATGTTATCGATTTACATTATTGAGCTACAATTTATTCTATTAATTATATAATATTAGTGAGATATAATTCTGGTCAAATAATCTTAGATTTTAAAGACAATTAGGAATAAAAATAAACGATGTCAATCTCCGTGCCAACAGCACTAGTCAATAGATTGGTGGTGTAGGCTAGCAGTCCAGATTCCAGATTATAATCAATGAAAATTAAATCAAAAATGAAGAGTGGATCGGATGGGGGATTGGAATTCGTGTGCCACGATACGGCACAAGCGATAAGGGTAGGTCCCTCGGGACCGGGATCCACTGCGTTAGGCTCTGATTATAATCCGCTTGTCAGGCTCTGAATATATTTCATTAATTTAGGTTCGTGTATACTTAAATAAGGTATTAATCCCCGATCCTGATTAAACAAATGTATATCAGAGCCCGCTCCTATATCAGTAAAAATAAATCAGCACCCGATCCCGAATCTCGATTAATCTAGGATATCATTCCATTATCCTCGGGCTCGGGAGCCACTTCGTTAGGCTCTAATTAGAATTCGCTTGTCAGGCTCTGATTATATTTCATTGGTTTAGGTTCGTGTACTTGATTATAGCTGTTAACCCCCGATCCTGATTAAACAAATATTTATCAGAGCCTGAGCCTATATCAGTAAAAATAAATCAGAACCCGCTCCCAAAGGTTAATCTAAGAAATCATTCCATTTTATTCGGGCTCGGGAGCCACTGCGTTAGGCTCTACTTAATTTTCGCTTATCAGGCTCTGTTTAATTTCCGTTTATCAGGCTCTAATTATATTTCGCTTAACAGGCTCTGCATATATGTCATTGGTTTAGGTTCGTGGATGCCTGATTATAGCTGTTAACCCCGAGCCTGATTAAACAAATATATATCAGACCCCGCTCCTATCTCAGTAATTATAAATCAGCACCCGATCCCGAATTTAGCTCATTCTAAGAGATTACTCTATTATCCTCGGGTTCGGGAGCCACTTCGTTAGGCTCTAATTAAAAATCGCTTATCAGGCTCTGATTATATGTCATTGGTTTAGGCTCGTGTACTTGATCATAGCTGTTAACGCCGATCTTGATTAAACAAATATAAATCAGAGCCCGCTCCTATTTCAGTAAAAATGAATCAGCACCCGCTCCTATTTCAGTAAAAATAAATCAGCACCCGATCTCGAAAAGTGATAATATGACGAGTGAGGAATAATCCAACCGAGCCCTCGTGCCCTCGCACCAGCGATTAATTTTTTTAACCCTGCATAGCGATCGCACCCTCGGACCAACGATTATAATCGTCACAATATTATAGTGGTCATAGTGGTCGATTATTATTTAATCGAACCTCCCCACATAACAGCATCAAATCCAACCTACCCTCAAAATTACCCCATCTTTTTAGCGCTAATTTTTTATTACCTAATGCCTATGCGGGTGTTCATGGGTTTTGAAGAAGAGATTAACTACGAAAAGATCAGCCAGTTAACCAAGAAAGAGCGCAAAACATCAAAACTGGTCAATCTTGACGCGAAATTTTACTCCATGCTAATTGCACATTTAAAAAAACTTCAGGAAGGATATAACAAAAAATATCTCGAAGCGCCTACTTCCACCGAGGCATTATTATTGAACAATGAGATCTGTAAACTGGATAGCATGATCAAGGAGATCTATGCCAGGCGTGAGCGTAAAATTATTTTATCTGCTTTGGATACTAACTCAACTCCTGGCTTCAAGAATATGCTGGAACATGAACAACGCTTGTATGACTCGTTGACTAAAATTCTAAACGATTATAAAGAAGAAGTATTAAATCAGAAACTGAACCCGTCATGTGCAGAACCGCCGGAAAACCTAACTATCGAATCACCAAGTCTGCCGTTGGGAACAGAATCGACAAAAAAGGAGATAGAACCCGAAGCACCAAGGCAAAGCGTACCCGAACAGAAAGTACCGGAAACCAAAACAGAAGTCCCGGAAGAAAATGAGTTAGAAACAGATATTTTTTCGGCAGAACAAATAAGTGCAAAAAGCGAAAAAGAAAATGCAGATCAAATCCTGGTATATGTGATGGAAGATATGGAGCCATTCGTGGGTACTGATTTGGTAACCTATGATTTACATAAAGAGGATATTGTCACAATTCCCAGATCCACTGCGGACATTCTATGTAAAAATAATAAAGTCAGAATAGTTGAATCTGATGTCTAAATGAAAATTAAATATTTTCATATATATAAAAAAAATGTGAAGGTTGAATAATGTCCAAAGAGATCATTTTCCCTAAAAGTAATACACTCGATCTGCCAAAAGAGCTACTTAAGAAATTGACAGACGCGTCTAATTTGATCAAATCCACAAGCTCACCGATCAAAGTGATCTCTCATTACGACGCCGATGGTTTAACTGCTGCCGCTATAATTTGCAAATCCATGATGAGGTTAAAAAAACAGTTTCATATTTCTTTGTATCACGGCATAGAGCCAAACTCACCAATCTTTACCGAGTTGAAGAATTCAGGTTTTGGTTTGAACATCTTCTCGGATATGGGTACCGGTCAACTCGATGACATCGAAAAACTTAACGGCTGGACCATTATACTTGATCATCATAAGCTAATTCGAGATACTGACGCTAGAAATATTATTCATATTAATTCGAATATATTCAGCATCGACGGTTCTTATGAGATCAGTGCGGCAACCTTGGCATTTTTATTGGCGGTGGATATCTCTCCACGCAATTGGGACCTAATTTCAATTGCTCTTGCAGGCGCTATTGGTGATAAACAGAATAAAAACGGTTTTCTAGGTACGAATCTGAAATTGCTCAACACAGCATTGGATCTTAATATATTACTCGAGGAGATAAATTTCAAGCCCCATGGAAACACGATACAAGATGCCCTGATGAACTCTACGGACCCGTATTTTGTAGGTTTAAGTAATAATGCAAATGCGATAAATGAATTATTAAAAAGCCTGAAGATATCGCCGGAAGATAAGATCAAGGAGCTTGCCAAAGGTACCTTGCAGAAATTGGCGTCCTACCTGGCTATAAAATTATTGGAGCAGGGTGTACCTCCGGAAGACGCCGAGGGTGTGATTACTAAAAAATATCATGATCAAAAGTACAATATGGAGCTTGAAGAGTTTTCTCACCGGATAAACGCTTGTGGTCGAATGAACAAGATGGGTGTGGGTGTGGCTGCTGCACTGGGTGATCCGTGGGCATTAAAGTATGCAAAACAATTACGAAGCGAATACAAAGAAAAGATACGAGCCGGTTTGCAACATCTGGAAGCAAATCGCCCCACTGAGATGGAGAGTATTCAATATTTCTTTGAATCCGTTCCTGAATTCGCAGGCACATATGCGGGCATAGGCATGATGTACTTTTTCAACCAGAGCAAACCGGTTCTCGCATTGTCAAAGACTGATGAAAATATCAAGGTCTCCGGTCGTGGTACAAAACGATTGGTGGATAGAGGTTTGGACCTGGCGAAAATATTTGCAGAATTATCACCGGAGTTTAACGGAAGTGGCGGTGGTCATCCGATCGCAGCCGGGGCAACTATAGCATTAGATACGGATGAAACATTTTTAAATGGTGTGGATAAGATGGTAGGTGAACAATTGAACTCCGGAAATGATGATTGATCCTCTCTGAAAGCAAAAACGGTGTTTAGATGAAGATAAGATGTAAATTAATTTTCAATTATCCAACTTCAGATATGACCGACAAAATAAGAAATGCATTGGAGGTTGATAATTATCGATTCATTCAAACCGATGTGGATAATGATCGATTGGTAGTTGACATGAAGTCCGAATCGGTTATGAGTCTATTGCATACTCTCGAAGATTATTTATCCTGTCTTGGCACTGCGGAGAATGTGATCATTCAAACCGAAGAAACATTGACGAAAGAAAGCTGTAAATAGAGAATTTTGATACATCTATTCAGTAAGTTTTTATATAACCTAAAAAAATATTATCCAACCACAAATTATATTAAAAACTATGATTATAATTACTTTTGATAGAGAACTTAAGCACCTTGAAAGTTTGGAGAGCTAAAAAAAAGATTGACATCCCAGTGACAGAAGGAGAGATTTTCTAATGACGAAATTCATTTTAATGAAAACCAAATTGAGCATTGGGTTACTGATTTTCATCACTTTTATGATGTTATCGCCCGGCATCGGCGGCAACTATAATGATGCCGTATATCGAGATGAATTATCTCGGGAGAGCATTTCGGTCCTGGGTAATCCATATGTTTCGATAGTGCCCCAAGAAGAATATCTGGTTTCATCCGCACAGGATAGCGATGCCCTGCCCCAAAAACTCCCTATTACGGATACCATAACTATCGAACTCGCAACAGCTCGAAAAGAGATTGATATTTATAGAACGAATGGCTGGGATATGGTTAATTTGGAAGGTTATGATTATCCATCACTTCCTGGCATGCCCGCTCTGCCGATGAGATCGGTTAATGTTCTAGTCCCCGCCGACGCCGCGAGGTTAACTTTAGAGGTTATCGAGAAAGATGTGGATGTGCTCACGGGCGAATACAGTATCCATGGCGTCCCACAGCCGCAGCCCATAGGCACACCCGGCGAGCCCGAGCCACTAACACCGCCAGTGATCCAGAATAGATTTACATTGGATTTTGCCATGGAGGGATATCTTAGAGGTTTTCGGATAGTAACATACCAATATTACCCGATCCATCTTAATCCTAGGAATGAGCTGGAAGTAATTACTTATCTTAAGTTCAAACTTACATATACACCCGGCACCTTACCTTCACGACCACTTCCTGAGCACTCGACATTCAGAAAAATGTTGGAGGACCAGCTGGAAAACCCGCAGGACATCGACCATTTTGCGCCCAAGCCCATGGATAAGCCTACCGGTGCGTTAACTACTGAGGATATTAAATATGTCATAGTAACTAACAGCTCTATTGTGGGCGCCGGCTTCGATACATTGAACGCCTGGAAGACCAAAAAAGGTGTCCCCGCAAAGATCGTGGAGGTATCTTGGATCGAATCGAAATATACTGGTAATGATACCCAGGAAAAGATTCGTAACTTCCTCAAAGATGCGGTTGCCACATGGGGTATCGAGTATTGTTTACTTGGCGGCGACATTTCAGTAGTACCCTATCGCTCCTGCTGGGCATTGGTCCCAGATATTCCAGAACCGACAATAGACCCATATATAGCTGCGGATATTTATTATTCGGACCTGGATGGCAACTTCGACGCTAATAATAACAAGACATACGGTGAGCCTGTCGACAATGTAGATCTTCATCCCGATATTATAGTGGGTCGTGCATCGGTTCAAACTGCCGGTGAGGTACTGGCGTTTGTTTACAAAACATTAGCCTATATTAAGAACCCACCGGATAATTATATATTAAATGCGACCTTCGCCGGCGAGTTTCTTGATTCCATTACCAACTCATCCATAAGTCTGGACCAGATCAAGAACAATATTTTACCCCCCAGGTATATTTCCACCAGTTTATTCGATGCGGGTTGGAAAAAATATTACAACCTGAGCAAGTTGGATTTTCGGAATGTGACGAATAGGGGCTCCGGGTTGATATTCCATTCAGGACATTCCAATCATAATGTTATGGGTATGGGTTCACCGCGAGAAGATATACTCATACCGAATGCTGACTATTCCTGGTATAAATCCGATGTCAATGGTCTAACCAACGGATACAAAATGGGTGTGCTTTATTCTCTGGGCTGCATTACCACAAAGTTCACTGAGGATGATTGTATAGCAGAATATCACGTGAAATACGACAAGGATGGTACGGTAGCTTTTATTGGCAACAGTCAATACGGTTGGTATACCCCCGGTTCTCCGGGGAATGGTCCCTCGGAGAGATATATGAAGAGTATGGCCACGGAAATCTTCGCAAACGGCAATGTAAGAATAGGAGAGAGCTTTGCAGCAGGTAAGGATACCTATACCGGTTGGTCGGGGGGTAATAATTCCTATAGGTGGCTTCAGTACGTACTTACCCTTATTGGCGAACCGGAGATGTACATATGGACCGATATACCAAAGAATTTCACGGTCACGCACCCTGCCGGATTGTTCTACGGAACCCAAACCATACCAATACAGGTCAATAATACGAATAATACACCTGTGGAAAACGCTTTGGTTTGTGTACAAAACACTAACAATTATAAATATGGATTAACCGATGAGAACGGCAATATAAATTTTCAAATTAACATCACCACCAGTGATATGCTTAATGTAACGGTTACGAAACATAACTATTATCCCTATGAAAGTAACATCACTAAAGAATTTGTAGATGAAAACCCACCGGTCATGATCATTGATAAAACTGAATATGGGTGGTATAATGCGGACCCGGGAAATGTAATTTTGGTCACCTTTGATTCGGGTGGTGAAACCGATCTTAGTAAAGCGGAATACAGTCTTACACCGACGGGGCCATGGTTTGAAATATTCAATACCCCCCATCCTGTTTTTACCACCCCCTGGAACATCTCGGCGCTCTGGGAGTCGCTACCGGAGGGGGACAATCAGATTTGTATCCGGTGTAATGATAGTGCAGACCCGAACCATTGGGTCATGGGAAATATTACTATAAAAAAGGACACCTCACCGCCGTCTGTTTTAGTGAACACGGCGAGCTATGGTTGGTTTATATCTGATCCCGGGGCAAGCTATAATGTGGATTTTTTCAATGACTCCACGGGCAGTCCACTGGGATCCGCAGAATATAGTATAAATTCTGTTACTGGGCCGTGGTATAACATATTTACCGGTCCAGTTGCACAGTATATCGATAATTGGCCGGTAAAATGGTCAAAACTGGATGATGGAGATAATACGATATATATCAGACTCTTCGATGAAGCCGGGAACGAAGATAACACGAACGATATGATTTCTATCAAACGGGATACCCTACCACCAATAATCATCATCCGGAAAAGCGTCTATGGTTGGTATTCCACGGACCCCAAAGAGGTTATAAATATCGATTTTTCTAACGGTGGGAATGGGTCATTATTGGACTTTGCTCAATACAAGATCGGTGAGACAGGTTCATGGGACGAGATTTTCTCAAGTGACACTCAGGATTTTAATGCAAACTGGGCAGTTAGTTGGTCGGCGCTGGAGGAAGGAACAAATACGATCTTTATGCGCTGTTTCGACCAGGTAGGGTTCAAGAATGATACCGCAGAACATTTTACGATCCTAAAAGATACCACGGCACCACAAATCATAATCAATAAACATATTTACGGTTGGTATACTACTGATCCAGGAAATATTATAGATGTAGATATTACAATCGGGAACCCGGATTCAAGCTCATTATCTTATGGACAATACCGGGTCTACCCTGAACAACCGCCGAGTATCCCGGGACCTTGGCGGATGATATTTAATGCTGAGATCGATGAATATAAATTTGATTGGTCAATCCGCTGGTTTGACCTGCAAGAAGGTAATAACACAATCGAAATCCAAGTTTTCGATCTAGCATCGAATCACAATGCAACCATTGATACCGTCTACTTCCTGAAGGATACTAGCCCGCCAGTTATAATTATCAATAAAGAAAGATATGGCTGGTATAATTCGGACCCCGGAGCGGTAATCGATGTGGACTTTGATAATGACGGCATAGGTAGTGATTTGGATTATGCTGAATACCGCGTAAATGGCGGTGTTTGGTATCTAATCCGCCAGATCGATGAGGCAAATTACTTGGCGGATTGGTCCGTGAATTGGCTGGTGTTGGGGAATGACGAAAATTTTGTGGAAGTTCGTGTCTGGGATGCCGCCGGTCTTTCAACAACACAAACCATTAGGATTTGCAAGGACACCATCTTACCGCTAATAGAGATTAATAAAGAGGAATACGGCTGGTACGGCACAGACCCCAATAAGGTCATTGATGTGGACTTTTTCAGCAGTTCTTCTGGTTTGGTTTGTAGTGAGCTGGATTGTGCGGAGTATAAAATTGGCGTAGATGGTGAGTGGGTATGTATCTTTGATACAGATTTTCCATCATATTCCGCTCCTTGGGCCGTTAATTGGTCGGCGTTACCAAATGGTGTAAGTGATATATTTATACGCGCCACTGATTTAGCGAATAATACAAATGAATGGAATATACCAATCAAATTCAAAAAAGATACGTTAGCCCCGAGCATAACGATCAATAAGCAAGTCTACGGGTGGTATAACACAGACCCGGGCAATATACTCGATGTTGATTTCTCAAAGCTACCGGAAGGCAGCGAGGGTGATGACCAAACCAACCACAGTTTACTTGCGAGTGCTCAATATATGGTAGAAGGGATCGGTGTTTGGGCAAATATATTTACTGATCCGTGCGAGACAAACACTATAGCTTGGAATGTGTCCTGGGACATGCTCGTACAGGGTAGAAATAATATCCATATCCGAGTATTCGATATTGTTGGTAATGTTTATTATGACCCATCGAATAACATAACGATTCTAAATGACCATGAGGCGCCGAACATCATTTTTAATAAACGAGAGTATGGCTGGTATAATGCCGATCCCGGACCAGTGATCGATATCGATTTCGATGCAGGCACCTGGGCTCACGGGTATGACCGTAATAGTCCTTTGAAAACCGCCCAGTACAAGATCGGTGCTTATGGTAAATGGACAGATATTGTCAATTTCGATGGCACGGGGGAGGAGGAGGTATTCCACTTCGAGGATAACTGGAGCATATCTTGGGGTGTGATTCATGAGGGTGTAAATTATATACTATTACGCATCTTTGATGCGGCAGGCAACGTTTATGAACCCCCGGATGAGATTAATTTCAAGTGCGACACTATTGGTCCGGATATTACGAAACTCATTTCGCCAGTAGATCAAGTCAAAACCACAGATACCACACCGCAACACCGTTGGATAGAGCCAAATGATCCAAGCTCGAATCTGACTGTAAAGTATCAGATCCGGGTAAGCCTCACCGAGGCGTTTCTACAAAATATTGTGGATACTGAGACTTCCTGGGCTACTTTTAAGCATACTACCAAATTACCAATTGGCAAATATCATTGGCAGGTTCGGGGTATCGATATTGCCGGTAATTATGGATCTTGGAGTTATGTCTGGGCTTTTGAAATAGTAACATTTGATTCCGATGAAGGCAATCTACCGCCCGTCGCCGATGCCGGGAAGGATATGGTGGTTATGGTGAACGAAGTGGTTTGGTTTGACGGCTCACGTTCTATGGACCCAGAGAATGACAAGTTGTCATTTCTATGGTATTTATACGGTGGTCTGGAGCCTGACGCTATCGGGGAATCGGTTAATTGGACATACTCAATCGCCGGTGTATATCCTGTAATCTTGGAAGTATTCGATGAGTTTGGTGGTGGTGATAACGATACAATCGTGATTACTGTTTTGGATATTTCCAATGATAGCGATTCGGATGGCATCCCTGATGCGTGGGAGGAGTATTATGGCTTGGATCCGACAAACCCCAAGGACGCCTTGGGTGACCTAGATAATGATGGGTATGTAAATAGCATGGAATTTGCTCTTGGCTCATCACCAAGTAACGCAATCTCGACCCCCGTTAGTGTTCTTGATGATTCGCCGCCGGAGATCACTCATACCAAGGTCCGATACGGCAAGGTCCTAGTAACTATTAGAATCTCTGCAATGGTTACCGATGACAGCAGCGGTATCAAAGAAGTCAATCTTTACTACAAGAAAAAGACAGATCGTACTTATAATTCCATCTCAATGGGCGAGGATAATCCGTATTACGCCAAAATTCCCGCATCCATGGCTACACTGGATGACCTTGAATATTATATCGAGGCTGTGGATAATGCCAAGAAACCCAATATAGCCTATTTCGGAACCGACGGTGTGCTTCATAAACGACCGTCGCATGTGAACGACATTGATATTAATATCCAAGAAGATTATCGGCCGCCTGAGGATTCAAATATGGCGGAGGATTTCATAGATACCTTCGGATTCGATTCGGCGGGCATCTGTTTCTTAGTTATCGTAATCATTGTAATTCTCATTGTCTCGTTTGCCTTCTCATTACGGAGCGCAATCCAAGCTAGAGATGCTGCACATATGAAAAAGCGTCAGCGAACCGTGCGGGTTATGCATGGAAAAGATATGCTCTGGGAGGGTTTCGAGCTTGAAAATATTAGCGAGGATGAAGACCTTTATCTTATAAATGACGATTTTGAGTTAGACGAGATTTAAATTTAGAGGATATTCCGAGTTGGGTATCTCAAGTACTGCTGCCTTTATAGAGCCTTCATTCAGGCAAAAAATAAATGGTTCTTTTTGTCAACGGATTCGCTAGTTTTAGCATTATCGGATTTTATGGGTTCCTGGGCTGATACCTGTTGTTGCTTTGGCAGAGCTTCGGGAGCACGGACCGCTAATGTAGGTATAGAAGAGGTAGTTGCCAATCGTAGGTTCCGGTGTAGTATCAACCCCCTCCAATCCTTTTATTTTGCTCTGCGCAGGCGGCAACTGCGGCAGCTTTACAACCTGTGGTATTTGCTGCGAAGCAGGTGCCTGAGCCGTCGATGGTGAACTTGCTAAGACGGGTGTTCTAGAAGTTGAAGCTTTTGACTGCTCTCCAATATTAGCAGTTACAGAACCCGGTAGCTGTGCGACGGTGGGTGCCTGACCTACTAAAATCACCGCCGTGGGAAGCTCACCGGGCTTTACAGATACCGCCTCTTTCGTAGATTTTTTCTCCTTATCACGCTTCCTTCGATTATTAATAATGATTATCAGTGCCAGGATAATAATAATTATAATGATAATAAATAAAATGTTTAAAAATGTGAACAAAGTCGAGGATTTATGATCTTCGGGTTCATCTA
>CBFDAW010000019.1:0-12857 GCA_965602865.1 uncultured Thermoplasmata archaeon | reverse complement strand
GATTAGTGCCACAAACCATCGTCAACTAATCTGTGCTACAGTCCATCAACAACGTATCACCCATTATTTCATTACTCCATCCTTCTCATCCAACATCCTAAGATTGTGCGAAAAATTGGAGAAGAAGCAGAATTTATTGTAGTTTCCCCTTTTTTCAGATCTTTTTATTCGTATAAATATAATTATTTAATATCGCAAAGTATGAAAAAATTGCTATAATAACCTGTTAAAAATACTATGTACTTTAGCAGGGTAGTTGAGTAAAACTTTTTATATTCTTAATTAAAAAGATTTTGTTATTATTTAAATCATTTTAATCAATAAAAAAAAGGTTGGGGTTTCCCATGAGTCGAAATAAATCATCTTCAAAACCAGTTTTTTCCAAAAGCAGGCCGTTATACTGTGTAAAAGGGTTAACGAACGGTAACGGCCTAACCAATGGTAATGGATTAACGAACGGTAACGGTTTGACTTTATCCTTAAATACTAAATTGAATGCTGCTTCAAATATCCAGATAAAGGATTTGAATTATCAAGGGTTACGCGATGGAAATGGATTAACAAACGGTAACGGTTTGACTAATGGCAACGGTTTAACTAATGGCAACGGGCTCACCATTGGTAGTAGTCTTCAAAAGGTAAACGGACTATCACAAAAGCAAAGTAGGATTAAAAACGTAAAAGCTCAGGCAAGAAAAAAACGGATCATTGGAATGATTACGGCAATTATTATGATCTTAATGCCGCTAACTATTTACTCTTGGGAAATTAATGGAAACCATTCTGATAGAATTTTAATTGACGGCGAGTTTGAGGATTGGTCTGTAGTACCAGGCAACCATGACTCTAGCTCTGACCAAGAGAACAACGGAAATGTAAACATAGTTAATTATCGGATCTCAAGAAATGATTTGTATTACTCTTTTTATCTAGAGGTATATGGCACGATACTAAATGGTATTAAAAAATCGGTAAATTCTGAGAAAGTATATGGTTTGGATGTTATCCATGTGTTTCTTGACGCGGATAGTAATCCCAATACAGGCTATCAAGTAAAAAATTTAGGCGCCGATTATTTACTGGAAGTCCAAGGATTAAACAATATAGTCCAGAAGTCATCCTTGAAATCATTTGAAAATGATAGAGATTCTCTAGATTGGAATGCTTGGAGCTCTGTAGGACCTAATGTCGCAATTGGAATTCGAGATGGTCGTTTAGAAGCTCAGGTTCCGATTCTTACGTTTCAAAATTTTGACTCTGAGCTTTTAGGATTATTTCATATCCAGGATTATCAAGGTAACGATGATTTTTCAGATAAAATAATAGGTGTTGGTGAAGAACTGCTCAGGGTTAATCAGGATTCGATTGGAGATAGTGTTTTAAAAATTGATACCCAAGATAATCTCATAACAACCTTCGAACTTCAGGCTGAGAATAAAGACATCATTATTGATTCATTAATTTTAACTCGAGCCGGTACGGCGGTCGATACTGATTCGGGGAATATCTGTTTATATATTGATGATAAAGAAATAGCCGCTGAACAATTCACAGATGGTAAAGCGACTTTGAATTTCGATAAACCAAGAATCATTTTAAAAGATGGACCAACCATTATTGATGTTAAAATTGATATTTCAGAAACAGCAGAAAGTTCACATGTAATTGGGATAGAGCTCGATGGGAACCATGATCTTTCAATGGATCATGAGGTTCCAATAATTATAGAATCAGATATTGAATTGAAATATATTGAAGAAGTGTCAGACCATATAATTATCGACGGTGCTTTTGGAGATTGGAAAAATATACCCAATCACCTAGACACTGATTCGAATAATATAAAAAATAAGAACATAGATATCAACGAATATCGAATATCTCAAGATTCAGAGGACATATCATTATATTTTCAGGTTGAAGGAACCATGATGGGGGGTACATACATACCTATAAAACCTGAATTATTTAAGCCTGTCTTACCCTCTGATCAACCTTCTACAATGATTACGCCAATAAAGTCTGGTGAAGAAGAGCAAAATGAATTAGTATCAAAAGTTAAAGAAACAATACAACTTCCTGAGGTAATAGGTGAGGATTCCGCTTTCATATTCTTAGACACTGACATCGACCAAACAACAGGGTTCCATCTACAGGAAGTTTCAATTGGTGCAGATTATATGGTACAGATCACGGGGAAGAATGGGGATATATTGGAAAGTAAATGCTATGAATATGGTGCAAAAGAAACCGATTGGCTAGTAAGAATTGGAGACTCCGAAAAATGGGGTTGGGATTTCATTGCGGATATAACCGCAGCTACTGATTCAACACGAATCGAAACAACCATCGATTTCACTAGCTTAGGATTACCGTATATCGATCTTGAGGGTGTAAAATTATACTTTTATATCGAGGATTGGAACGATATAAAAGATTTTATTAAGGAACCTTTAGATATAACTGGATATCGAAAAACCGCAAACAAATTTACGTTCCCAAATATTGGAAGTCGCGCCAGTGGCGACCCATTGACTGAAGTTACCAACGGTGTTGGTAATAGCAGCTTTGACAGCTTCGGTTGGGATGTATCTTATACCGGTGATTTGAACAAAGATGGTTATGATGATATAATCATCGGTGCACCGTACAATGATACTAATATGGGTGATTATGATTGGTGGGATGAAAATTGGAAATATCGACAACAATTAGTCTTTGATAACAGTAAACAATCTGAAACGTTTACAAATTTCACGGTTTTGGTAAGTCTTAGTTCATCGAATTTTAATTATTCAAAAGCGAAATCCGATGGTACTGATCTGCGGTTTATTGATCCCGATGGTGCAACAGAGCAAAATTATCATATCGAGGATTGGGATTCTTCTGGGGTTAGCTATGTGTGGGTAAATGTAACCAACATAACAGATGGTTCAACAACAGATTATATCTGGATGTATTATGGCAATCTAAGTGCTTCTGATGTTCAAGATGAATCCGGAACTTACAATAGCAATTATATTGGCGTTTGGCATCTGAAAGAAACCGCTCCTAATGTTGTCTATGATTCTACTACTAGCAACTATGATGGTATAATGATAAATTTTGATAATGATGAGTTTGTTTCTGGTACAATAAATGGTGCTTATGATTTCGATGGATTTAATGATTTTGTAAACTTAGGAAATATAATTACGTCTCCTTCTGCTATCACAATAGAAACTTGGTTTAAAATAGATTCATTACCCGGGGCAAATAATGGGATGGTTACCAAAGGAGATAATTCATACGCTTTAAAAATAGACGATAATGATGATATCGAATTTTTTATATACGACGGAACTTGGCAAAGCGTAGTCAGTGATGCAAATGCTCCTACCGGAAGATTTGTTTATGCTACTGGGACATATGACGGGACTAATGTAAAGTTATATGTAGATTCCGTCTTACAATCCAGCACTGATACTGCAACATGGATACAATCCACTAACTATAACCTATATTTCGGTGCAAATTCACAAGAAACTGGTAGATATTTTGATGGTATACTTGACGAGATTCGAATATCCGATATAGCAAGAAGTCCCGACTGGATAAAAGCACAATATCTATCTATGAATAATAATTTTATAACATACGGTGATGAGGAACCATTTTATTTAAAAAATACCGGTGCAGTATATATTTTCTATGGCTATCCAAGTATCAGTTTGAATAATATCAACGCTTCAAAAGCTAATATCACAATCTATGGTGAGGCACCTGGTGATTTATTCGGTTGGGATGTCTCAGGTGCTGGTGATGTGAATAATGACGGTGTGCCCGACATAATAGTCGGCGCACCGGGTTATCAGAAAAAAACTGGTAGGGCATACATATTCTACGGAAATAATCTTGATAACGAAAGTGCCTGTGGAGCAGATATTATTCTAAATGGTACCGAGGATAATTCCTACTTTGGCTACTCAGTCGCTGGTGCGGGTAATGTGAACGGCGATGAGTATGACGATGTGATCGTTGGTGCACCTAGCACGGGTGCGGGTACCGGTCGGGCTTATGTATACTATGGTTCATCTAATATGGCAGCTGACCGCACTAACATGGCATTCTCTGACGATTTTGAAATGGATCTCACTAAATGGGATGATAATGGTGCTACTAATTGGGGGTTAGATAATAGCCAGCAAGAAGAAGGGTTCCAAAGTGTTTGTGCCAGTGATGGTTCTGAAGGAATGATTATTTCCGATGACATTGATTTAACTGAGGCGCATACTGTGTCTATTGATTTTGGATATCGCAAAGATGATATAGAAACTACCAATTTTATGCTGTCATTCTATGATGGCTCTAGCTATAACTCTATCTATGATTTGGATGGAGTAGGTGATACGACAGATGACCAATGGCTGCATTATTTTAATAAAACTATCGATTTGGATACATACGGGGTGTCAAATTTCAGAATAGCATTTATTGCGTTTCTTGGGTTTGGTGAAAACGTTTGGGTGGATAACCTTACAGTGTGGCAGAAAACACCTGCTTATGCAGATATCATCCTCTCAAAGTCTAGTGCAGGTGACAAATTCGGTTCCTCAGTTTCAGGTGCGGGTGATGTGAATAATGACACATATGATGATATAATAATTGGTGCTCCTGGGATGAATGAGGCATATATATATTATGGCAACCCGACAATGGATACACAATTTAACGATAAAACAATTTTTTCTGACGATTTTGAAACTGATCTAGGTTGGTCAATAGATGCTGATAGTACTGCAACCACAGGAGATTGGGTTCGTGAGGACCCTATTGGAACGAATTATCAAGCAGAAGATGATCATACAACAGCACCGGGGGTTACTGCATATATCACAGCTCAAAATTCATTTGGCCTAGATGGTACCGACGATGTGGATGGTGGTGTGGCTATTGGGAGATCCCCGTTAATAGACCTAAGTAATTATAGCTCTGTTAATCTATCATTACATCGTTGGTTTTCTACGGGAGCTGGTGCGGATGCAAATGATGAGTTCAGAATTCAGGTTTCAGATGATGACGGCAATTCCTGGGTTAACCTGGAGCTGATTCCTGGCGATGATGCCGATGCAGGGCAATATGAAGCATGGAATTTAGTAAGTTTTCAATTGGAAGATCATATTTCACTCACAAATGAAGTTAGAATTCGCGTAAGTGCAGCGGATAATGGTGGTGGAGATTTTGTAGAAGCTGCAATCGATGACTTGTTCTTGAATGGGACCACTTATGCAAACTTGACACTTCAGGGTGGTCCGTGGAGCAACTTCGGTTTCTCAGTTTCAGGCGCAGGTGATATGAACAAGGATAGTTACGATGATGTGATTGTAGGTGCACCTGGGGTAGACAAGGCATTCATATATTACGGTGGCGATCCCATGAATGCTTGGGTCCAGACAACGCAGGCAGACTTCGATTCCGGTGCAAGAAAGGTTCATACGATAACCGAAGCGGTAGATGATGGTGAACTCAAACTTGACACTTTTTACAATATCAAAGCGATGATGGCATACTATGATAATGGCGATGATGATAATGCAAAAAATAGGACCTGGGATCAAATTACCTGGCGTGCCGAAAATACCGTTAGTTCTACTAGTACTGATAATAATCGCTGGCATGTTATTAAATCTGGTACAGTAAGAAAAAATGAGAAGATATTAGCGGTATCTGATGACCAGCGTGATATCAATATCCAGGTTTCAAATGGTCTTTCATGGGGAAATGAATTAGAACTTAACCAAATGATGGTAAATAGAGATCGCCGTGATTTTGATGTTGCTTATGAATCTCTATCTGGTGATGCGCTCTTCGTTTATAATAATGATAATATAGGAGATTTTATCCCGAAATATAGAATATGGAACGGAACCGGTTGGAGTACCGAGCAGAGTGCATTATCTATTGGCACTTCTGATATTTTTTGGTTAACGCTAGCTTCTGATCCTAATTCGAATGAAATACTAATGGTAACTTTGGATAATAACAATGATATTTATGCACAGGTGTGGAATGGCTCCGCTTGGACAAATAGTCAATTAATCGATGCAAATGCAGCTGATAAAGCTTCTCCATGTTTTGATGCGGTTTATGAATCGCAAACTGGATACGGTTTTATAGCCTGGGGCACTAACAACAACGATGACCTATATTACCGAAGATGGAAAGGTGATTGGACCGAATCCGCGGCGACTTGGGAAGCTGGTGCAAATACAGTCGGATATGTGAAACTAGCTTCAGAGCCAGGGTCTAACCATATTGCAGCGGCATATATGGACCAAGATCCACAAATAGTGGCAAGGATCTGGGATGGTAGCTCGTGGGGTACAGCTGTACAACTAACAACCGCCCCTGAGAGGGATGATAGGGAAGCCTTCGATGTTGCCTGGGAAAGTAAAGGGGTAACTGAAGGAATAGTTATATACAGTGAGCATACCAGCGATGCACCAAGGTATAGAACAATTAGCGATACAACAGTAAGCGCCACTGAACAAACAGTAATTGATATTTCTATAGGTAATGGTATTTCAGAACGAATGTGTTTGGATAGCGACCCGAACTCAGATGATATATTATTAATGTTTATTGATTCTGATAGTGATATAGTTGTAGAGGAATGGGATGGTGGTGCTTGGGGAAATGCTCAAGAAGTTGAAATTAATTCACAGCGTAACAATGCACAGCGTTTCGATCTTGCATATACAGACACCTCTGGTTACTTGATCTCCGAGCCATATGACACGAATTTCACATGCTCGTGGGGTAGAATATATTGGGATGCAGACATTCTTGCGGGAACAACTTTAATAATTAGAACCAGAACCTCACCTGATGGTAATATTTGGAGTTCATGGTCCGACTGGTATGAAAATGGTGATATGATCATGAGCCCACGTAACATGTGGATACAATATCAAGTATATTTTGAGACCACCGATATAACACTTACACCTACATTGTACGATGTGGCTATTGAATTAATCCGTCCGGATATAATTCTTGATGGTACCCTTGGAGACAACTTTGGCTGGTCAGTCTCAAGTGCCGGTGATGTCAATGATGATGGCTATGACGATATAATCATAGGTGCACCATATAATGATTCCAAAGATGGTGTTATTCCTGATGCTGGTGCGGTCTATGTGTTCTACGGCAATGCTTCTATGACAAATAAGACCGTTGCATTAGCAGATAATGTAGCGTATGGTGAAACCACGGGCGATCATTTCGGATGGTCTGTAGCTAATGCGGGTAATATAGATGGCTATGATAAGGTTGAAGTACTTGCCGGAGCACCGCATTTCGATTTAGGTTTAGAGATAGATATGGGTAAAACATATGTTTATACCGCCGGTTCGATCATCCCAGAATTTCATTCATTAATCATTCCCATACTGTTCGTTCTGGTACTCATTGCAATTGTAAGAAAAAGATATCATATCTTGGTTAATAACTGCCATTTAAAGGGGGTGGTTTTGTGAAAACTGAAAAACCTTTTAATAAGCGACAAAATAAAAATTCAAAGTGGATGATCCTTTATGCATTGTGGATCGTTTTAATATTATTATCACAAGTACCGTTTCTTGCGGAAACTCTGGTTGATACATCCGAGATGGATGACACCGTAGAATCTCATCTAAGGTTCCCCCAGGATGGTAAACAGGGTCATTATTATGTGGAGCGATATGATTCTAATCAAAACGGTCTAATCAATGTTGTTTACACGACAGATAGTAATTCATTAGAAGTGGATTGTACTAATATAAAAGTTTTAAGGATATATTGTCGTGAGATGTACGAGAAGAAATCCGAAGAAGTGTTCAAACGTGACCCTGAGCTT
Source organism: uncultured Thermoplasmata archaeon (assembly GCA_965602865.1). Classification (GTDB taxonomy): domain Archaea; phylum Thermoplasmatota; class Penumbrarchaeia; order JAEHCK01; family JAEHCK01; genus CBFDAW01. Next base: position 4,981 of record CBFDAW010000019.1, on the reverse strand, counting down.
GATAGTAATTACTATAAAACTTATTTTATCGAGAGGGATCATTTCCATGTGCATGTGTATACACAAGATCTGATCACCGAACTGGCATTCATCGATACGCCGATACCGTACAATGTAACGGTAAATAGTCAGGAGTGGTGGTTAACCGGGATTAATTATACATATGAGAATGATGGCATTGTTCTTACAAAGGTACCGCCGGGTCATAATTATGTAGACCTATATTTCAAATCAAAGGACCTAAACTCACCAGTAGCTCGGTTCACAACTAGTAAAACGATATTTGGTGTTGGTGAGAGCATCACATTGAACGCGTCCTCTTCATACGACGTTGATGGGGAGATTATTAGTTATGTCTGGGATCTGGGTGAGGGCTCGTATAAAATCGGGGTTTCCACCGAACATTCTTACGCAGAGGAAGGAAATTATAATGTGATCTTAACAGTTAAAGATGATGATTATCTAATCGATCGAGCTTTTGAAAAAATCATAGTGGTCCAGAGAGTAATGAGTGTATCCAAATCAGTGGATAAGCCCATTGCTACACCCGGAAGTATTTTAACATACACGCTTACACCAACCTTAAATTCCAGTTGGCAGGAGGGTGTGAAAGAGGTTATAGTTACAGATATTTTACCTGATGGCTTAGAATATGCAGATGCAACGCCTCAACCATCATTAGACGGCAAAACCGTGACTTGGAAGCTAGGTAGTGTTTCTGATTCAAGTGAGCTTCCGCAAATAACATTACAAACGACAATTGATAAATATATAGAAAATGGGACTATAATTTCAAATTACGCGATGTTGGATTATAAAGGATTAGATGATCAAGGATTCCCACAAGAGCTCTCTAATCTGGTTAATACAAAAGTGAATATTGGTAGTATTTTAGCCCCAAAGATTAGAAGTCCCGTGCCTAATGTTATATTATCCGAGGACGACCCACCATTCAATTTATTCTTGGGCCCATATGAATACGATCTTCAAGATTCAGGAACCGGTTTGAGGTGGTATATTACAGATAATAATGAATCTTTATACATTCTTTCTGGTGAGTACAGTGATGAAGATCTACTAACGATTACGCCATTGCCAAATGCTTATGGAAATAATTTAGTAACGTTATGGTTGGTAGATAGTGAAGGATACACAGTGAATCAACCGTTATGGATTAATATCACACCAATAAATGACAACCCGATATTTTCTAGTGCGCCAAATCTAATTATACATTATGATGATCCATATACTTTTGATTATGAACCCTATATAGAAGATATTGATACTCCGTTAGAACTATTGCAATTATTTGTATCTGAAAATATTGAGGGTATGGAAACAGATTCAACAAATACAAATAACCCTCGTATCCAAGTAAGTGGCTTTAAAGTTACTTATAATTACCCAGAAAGTTGTATCAATAAACAGATTTTCATATCATTAATTGCTTTTGATGGTAATGGGAGTGATGGAGATACTATTCAAATCAATGTAACAGATAATTATTCTCCAAAACTTAAATCCGAACTACCCGATGTATTGTTAGAAGAGGGTGAGATAAAATATAATGTTTTTGATCTCAATGATCATTTTGAAGACCCCGATGAAAATAGTTTATTTTATTCAATTGGGGATACGCATGTGAGTGTGATAATCAACGAGAATCATAGCGTAGATATCTCCTCGCCATCAGGGTGGAACGGTGTTGATATCGTGACCTTCCGAGCCCGGGACCCAATTGGTGCAATAGCAGAGGATACAATATTAGTAACCGTAGTACCCGTCAATGATCCTCCCGTGATCGAGGGTGTACCCGATATCTTTATTGTACATTATGATGCAGATTATAGCTTTGACCTCACTCCATATATTTCAGATGAGGATAATGATATTGATGAATTATTCTTGATACTATCAGATGAATATATTCGTACCGACCCGGTGAATACGGTAAAAATAATTATGAATTATCCAGAAGAATTGATAGGCATGGAGATTCCTGTTAGACTCATTGTCTCCGATGGTCTTGACACGGGTTCCACAGAAGTCACCGTAAAGGTAACAGATGACTGGCCACCTGAAATTCTGAAGACGATACCTGATATTTCATTCTATGAAGATGAGATTGTTAAGAATCTTTTCGATTTAAATGAGTATTTCTCAGATCGCGATAGTAATGCACTCTATTTTTCATATGGTCAGGAAAATGTTAATATAATAATCAATTCAAATGGCAGTGTAGACTTTTCTGCATTACCAAATTGGAATGGTGTGGAAACCGTTACTTTTAGAGCTACAGACCCTACTGATGCGTTCGCGGAAAATATAATCACCGTTACCGTAATTCCAGTAAATGACGCCCCGATAATTCAGCCAATACCCGATCAAATTGGGATAGCTAAAAACCTTTGGAGAGTTGATTTAACGGAATTCATTGACGATATCGATAATGATATTACTGAGTTAAAAATAAGTGTAATATCAAATAAATTGGATATTATAATAAGTGGTCGGGAATTGGTGATCTATTCGGAAAAACCTCTCATTGAGAAAATAACTATAACCGTTAATGATGGCTTAGAGGAAGCCTCAGGAACAATGTTGATCGAGATTCAAGAAGAGCACTCCAAATCAGCGGCGATGGATAATAATCTTATATCATTATTATGGTTATTAATTTTGATAATAATTATAATAGTAACACTTACCGGCTATACCGCCTGGCGAAGATATGTTGGAAATTATAGAACCGAAGAAGTATTTTGGATATATAATGATGGGATATTAATTTTCCATGAAACTTCTAAGAAAACAAAGCGTCGCGCCGATAAAAATATAGTAAGTGGAATGCTCACAGGAATTCTTGATTTTACACAAGAGGCATTTTCGGAAGAGGAATTAAATAAAAAGGAATGGGGAATAAAAGAAATTCAAATGAATGGGAAGAATATATTGGTGGAAAGAGGAAACTATACCTTTTTAGCTACGATATTCTCTGGTAGGTCTGGGAAGAAACTATATGCAGAGAGTAGAAATGTATTGAAGATTGTTGAAAGTAAATATAAGAAAAAACTCAAGGATTGGGATGGTAATACAAAGAAACTTATTGGTGCAAAGAAAATTTTGAAATCAATGGTAACATCAAAAATTCATAATAATTCAAAACTAAAGAAAGTAAATTGAATCATTTACTTTATTTTTTATGCACATTAAAATTAGAATATTGAAAATCTGATAACAATCTATAATAAAAAAATGCGTTTGTTAGTATATTGTTTACAAAACATTTTTTATTTTGGCGTAGCATTTTTTTATTTTTAATATTTGAAAATATCACTATAGTAATTTGTTAAAAGTACTGTATACTATAGCACTGTAATTGAGTGAAATCTTTTATATTGATTGCTACCAAAGTAAGTATTATTCTTATTACTATATAAAAATAAAAGGTAGGTTATTAAATTGGGTCGAAAAATACCACTTTCAACCGCTTATCTACCAATAAAGATTGGGCCAACAATAAAACTTTTTGATTTAGGTTTGAGTTCAATAAATAATCCACACAGGAGTCTTACTAATGGTAATGGGTTAACAAATGGTAACGGGTTAACAAATGGTAACGGATTAAATATTGGCTCACAATATTATTTTAATAATCTTTCTCAAAAACCTAATAATATCTTACCCACTAGTGGTCTTCGTGATGGTAACGGGTTAACCAATGGTAATGGACTCACGAACGGTAACGGATTAACCAATGGTAATGGGTTGACGAATGGTAACGGTCTAACTTTGACCAAATCTGGGCCCCTTCGAAATGTAAATGCATTGAATGATAAATCTTACCATAAAAGCTCGGTTGTAACATTAATTAAAACAAAAAATCGTAATAAGAAGATAATTAGCATGGTTTTTGCAATTTTTCTCATTCTGTTACCAATCCTAATTTATTCGATCGAGTTTCAAAATAAGGATTCATCTGGAATTTACATTGATAATAATTTTAATGATTGGTCAGCTGAGGAGCAATATACCGAGAAGTATTCAGATCAACCATATAATCCCAATATAGATCTTGTCCACTACCAGGTTAAAAAAACTGACTTAGGGTTGGGATTTTTCATAGAAGTGCACGGCAATATTTTCCATGGTGTAAGTGAAGATTCGATTCAATACCAAGATAGTATTTGTTTATTAATAGACTCAGATTCAAACCCTAGCACGGGATATTCAACATTAGGCTTGGGTGCTGACTATCTCGTGGATCTCCGCGGATGCCAACATAGAATTACACATCAAGGTATTTATTGGTTCAATCCTACCCTGGCGAGCACCACCGAGGATTGGCTTGGGTGGGAATATATCTCTAATGCAGATATCGGCATGGATAATTTTAGATTGGAGGGGAAGATATTATTGCCTAATCTTGATGATTCCGATTCAACAGATTTCCAAGTAATAATCACTACTTCCGACCATAATGGCAATTACGATATTTCAGATAATATCATTAGTCCTGGTAAAGGTAGTTTATCGGTGAGTGTGGTGAGTTCACCTCCAAGATTGGTTTCTTTTGATGAGGGGGAGAATAGTAACATCTTCATGTCAATTGACCTAAATACCCAGGAAATAAATGGAGAAGACGTTTTGATTGACTATTTAATTTTTGAACGCCTGGGTACTACGAATGATGAAGTAATTGAACAAATAAAACTTATCATACCAAATCTACAAGTTACAAAGGATGCGATTGGATCAAATATTGATATGACTGTAAGTTCTCCAACAGCTGATCATAATAATAATATCCTAATAGGTCAAAATAAATTCGAACATGGGTTATATAATTTCGCATTCGATCCTCCACTAATTGTACCCCCCAAGAATAAAATTTCTATATTAGTGTCATTAGAACTCTCGGAATCTGCTAAACCGGGATCATGTTTAGGCTTGAAACTTAAAGAGGTTGGTGCCAATG